>JAUIEL010000108.1 GCA_030428825.1 bacterium | reverse complement strand
CGAACGAAGGAGCTCCTCCCCCCGAGGGGCCGGGCCGACAGCGAACGCCCCACCCCCTCCCGTACGCGTTCACCGCCCCGCGCAGCGGCACGCCCCGCGCAGCGGCCCGACGCACCACGCGAAGTGCCCCTTGCCCCGCGCAGCGGTGTCACCGCCTTGCGCAGCGAACAAAGCCCAGCGCAGCGGACTACTCGCCCATCACGCGTCGGATGATCCGCTCCACGTCTTCCCAGCCGGTTTCGTCCTGCACCTCCCGACACCGCCTCAGCCACTCTCCCATCTTCCGCCCCGGCTCCATCCCTCTCTCCACGAGATGGCGGCCGAGCACGACGTCCGGCCGGGGCGTCGCGTCGACGCGGAGTTCGCGCGCCCGCTCGAGGAACCGGTCGAGGTCTTCCGCCCGTCCCGCCAGCGCGTCCTCCGTGGTCCGTCCGAGCGCGTCGGCTCGCGCGACGCGCTCGAGGAGTTCGAGCGAGACGCCGGCCTCGCCGACCCGCCGGGCGAGCCGCCGGTACGCCGCGGCCTTCGCCCCGCCTCCGATCATCTGCCGCGGCGCCAGGTGCTCGCGCACGAGCGCGACGACCTTCCTCGTCAGGTCGCCCGGCGCGCGGAGCCGCTCGAGGAAGCGGAGCGTCGGCGCCTCGCCGGCCCGCTCGTGCCCGAGCGACCGGATCCGTCCGTCGATCGTCTCCGTCGTCGGCGGCTTCCCGAAGTCGTGGCAGAGCGCGCCGAACATCAGCGCCTCGTCGTCGGCGCCGCCGTCCCGGAGCTTCGCCGCCTCGTCGACGACCATCCCGGTGTGGATCCAGACGTTCCCCTCCGGGTGCCACTTCTCCTCCTGGGGGCACCCCTCGAGCGCCTCCAGCTCGGGGAAGAACCGTCGGAGCGTCGTCGTCTTCAGGACCTCGAGGCCGATCGACGGGCGCTTCGCCTTCAGGAGGAGCTTCCGAAACTCGGTGAACATCCGCTCGCCCGGGAGCTCGCCGAGGTCGAGCCCGGCGCAGAGCGTCACGAGCGCGTCGTCCGGGGTCATCTCGAACCGCGCGGCCAGCTGCGCGACCCGGAGGCCGCGGAGCGGGTCCTCGCCGAAGTGCCGCTCGTCGGTCGCGCGGAGGACGCCGCGGGCGAGGTCCGCCTCTCCGCCGAACGGGTCGAGCCGCTCGCCGGTGAGCGGGTCGAACCCCATCGCGTTCACCGTCAGGTCGCGCCGGCGCGCCGCCTCCTCGAACCCGAGGTGCGGGTCGACCGCCACGTCGAAGCCGCGGTGCCCGCGCCCGACCTTGCTGTCGCGGCGCGGCAGCGAGAAGTCGACGTCGAGCCCGGAGACGCGGAAGACGCCGAACGCCCGACCGACGGCGTCGACCCTCCCGAGCCGGGCGAGGAGCTCCTCGACGCGCTCCGGATCGAGCCCGTGGACTTCGACGTCGACGTCCTTCGGGTCGAGCCCGAGGAGCCGGTCGCGGACCCACCCGCCGACGATCAGCGCGCGCCCGCCCGCCTCGCGCGCCGATTCGGCGAAGCGGAGCACGCGCGGGTCGATCCCCTCGGGGCTCAGAACCGCTCTCCCCAGTCGGGGGTGCGTCGCGGCGCGAGCCGCGGCAGCCTCGTGACGTCGAGGCTCGGCGCCATCACGTCGGCGGCGGCGTTCCAGTACGCGACCCGCGGGTTCGCGAGCGGGCCGTAGATGCGGTAGTTCAGGAGCCCCCGCTTCAGGAGATTGATCGCCGGCGACAGCAGCGGGAGCTGCCACGCGATCACCTGCGGGACGACGCGGAGGTCGACGCCGGTCGGGCCGATCACCCCCTTGCCGTGGACGGTCATCCCGACCGGCGCGAGCGTCACCGGCGCCTTCAGCTCGAACCGGTCGAGCAGCAGCATCCCCTGCGCGACCCGGAAGTCGATCTCCCCGGTCCGGAACGTCGGCCGGTCCTCCTCGCCGACGAACAGCCCGAGGCTGAACCGATAGAGCGCGGCGAAGACCGGCAGGTCCCACAGCCTCCCGTCGGTCATGCGGACCTCCCCCGCCCCCTCCAGCGCCGAGATCCGCTCGGACGGCGCGTGGAACGTGAAGTCGGCGAACACCCGCCCCGACACGTCGGGCGAGCCGGGCGTCATCTCGCCGAGCAGCCGGCGCAGGTCGGCGTCCTCGACCCGGACCGCGCCGGCGAGCCGACCGCCCGCGCCGGTCTCCACGCGCAGGCGGTTCCCGTGCGCCGGCAGTCGCCCGCCCGCGAGCCGCCCCGACACCTCCGTCAGCTCGAGCGTCTCCCCGTCGATCGCCAGCGCCGCCGCGAGCTCCTCGAACGACAGGCCGAACGTCTCCAGCCGGAGGTCCTGGAAGCTCCCGCGCAGCGAGAACCCGCCGGGGCGCCGGAGGTCGCCGGTCGCCCGGAAGTCGAGCCGCCCGTCGAAGCCGGTGAACAGGACCGGGATCTCGAAGCGGCAGCCGTCGAAGCGGGTCGTCCCGCGGAACGCGAGCTCGCCGACGCGCGGCGCCGCGCCGTCTCGGACGAGCAGCTCGACGTCGACCTCGTCGAGCGCGATCCGGATCGACCCCTCCGGGCGGCGCGAGGTGAAGAACGAGCGGTACGCCGGCGGCACGAGCGGCAGGATCTCCGCGTCGAACGGGAGGACGCCGAGGTCGACGTCCCCCGTCGCGCGGATCCGGTCCGCGTCGAGCCGCACCACGAGCGCGTCGCTCCGGACCTCCGCCCTCCCGTCGAGCAACGCGCCGCGCAGCCGCGCCGCGTCCAACCGGTCGCGCGCGAGGTCGACGGCGACCGACCCGACGACGTCGGTCAGTCCGCCGTCCGGGAGGACCTCCGCGCGGCAGTCGACCCCGTTCAGGTCGAGGTCGAGCCGGTCCCCCGCCGCCGGCTCGTGCCGGTACCGGAACGACACCCTCCCCTCGGCGTCGAGACCGCCGAGGACCCGGGCGACGCTCCGGCCCGACGCGCTGTCGGCCGCCGACGCGATCGCCGCGGCGACCTCGTCCAGCAGCGCGGCGGAGAGGTTCACGTCCTGCCCGGTGATCGTGATCGACTCCTCCAGCCCCTCGCCGACCTGTCCGTGCGCCGTGACCCGCGCCTCGCCGTGCCGCGCCTCGAGGTGCTCGAGGAAGACGTGGAACCGGTCGTCGGCCGCGTCGTCCCGGCGGAGGTTGCCGAACACGATCCGGCCGAACACCCCCTCGATCGGGATCGGGAACCAGCTCGGGACGAGGTCGACGTCGCGCGGGAAGACGAGGGCGCGGAAACGCGTGTCGCCGTCCGGCGCCTGCTTCAGCTCGACCTCGACGTCGAGGCTCCCCCGCGGGCGCATCCGGTCGAGGAACGACGGGAACTCGCCCCCCCGCTCCTCGACGACCGCCCGGAGCGCGGCCCAGATCTCCGCGTCGTCGGCGCGCACGTCGCGGGCGGAGATCCGGAGGTCGAGTCCGATCGCGTCCGGGTCGGTGGCGTCGACCTCCCCCTCGACGGCGACCGTCGCGCCGCCGTGCCGCCCGGTGAACCGGACGACCCGGTAGAGGTCCCGCTCGATCTCCACCAGGCCGTCGACGTCGGTGAGCGGCACCGGGAAGTCGCGGAGCGTCATCCGTGCGCCGCTCGTCCGGACCCGCCCCGACACGTGCGTGTCCGGGTCGCCCTCGTGCTCGGCGACCGTGACGTCGACGTCGACGATCGCCTCCGGCGCGAACCGCTCGACGATCTCCCGCGCGCCGGGGGCCGTGTGCTCGAGGGCGTCGATCAGCTCGTCGTCGATCGGCACGCCGTCCGCGCGGACGCGGATCTCCAGCGTCTCCGGGTCGGTCGACGTGTCGACCCACCCGTCGACGCGCGCCCGGCCGCCGCCGTTGTGCGTCCCGGTCACCGAGCGGATCTCGACCCATGGCCCCGCGCCGCTGACCGTCCCGTCGAGGTCGTCCAGCCGGTACGGGAACCCGATCATCCGCCCGGGACGCCGCGTCGACGGGTGTCCGACGTACGACCCGGAGAGCGGCCCCGCGTCCCCGGCCTCGACCCGCCACCGCGCCGTCGCGGGGAGGTCCCGCGCGCCCTCCACCTCGAGGTGGAGCGCGACCACGCCGTCCGGCGCGAAGTCGTCGACGATGCGCCGCAGCATCGGATCGGCGAGCGCCGACACGAGCGACCCCTCGGCCGGCAGGCGTTGCGTGTCGGCGAGGACCCGCCACTCGCGCCGCCCGAAGACGTCGCGCACCTCCCCGTGCACCAGGAACCGCGTCTCGCCGTCGACGAGGTCGAGCCGCGGGAGGAGGAGGTTCTCCCCGTCGAAGACGAGGCTCGCCGACGCCCGCCCGACCGGCCGGTCGAACAGCGCGTGCCGGACGAGGACCTCGTCGAGCGAGAGGGTCGCGCGCACGTCCGACGCGTCGATGTCGAGCTCGGTCCCCGGCGGCGTGTCGAGCGCCACCTCCAGCGAGAGCGTCCCCTCCGGCGTGTGCCGCTCGAGCCAGCGGCGGAGCGACGGCCGGAGCGCGGCCCGGAACGACGCCGCCCCGAGGTCGATCGGATCGACGCGCGCCTTCAGGTGGAACGACTCGTCGCGGCCGTACCCGCCCGACACGTCGACCCGGGCCACGTCGGGGAGGTCGAAGATCCCGGTGAAGCCGACCAGCGTCGGCGACGGGGAGGGCGCGGGGAACGTCGCGATCCCCTCGTTCTCGATCCGCCACTCGAGGTCGTCGGAGAGGACCTCGCGCAGGACGTCGCCGAGCGGGCCGCGCCCGTCGAAGTCGATCGTCCCCCCCTCCAGCGTGACGATCGGGACGTGCCGCGGCGGGACCGGCCGGATGAGGTCGAGCGGCGAGAACGAGCCGTCCTCCCGTTCGATCAGCGCGAGCCGGGCCCCCTTCACGCGGATCCGGTCCGGGAAGAGGGCGCCGTCCTTCGGCAGCCCGAACGGCAGCTCGATCACCATCTCCGGCACGACGACCACCGGCTCGGCGGCCGGGCGCGGACGGAGCGTGAGGTCGGTCGTCCGGATCGTCCGGGCGAGGAGGTCGACGTCCGCCTTCCCGACCTCGACCTCTCCGTCGACGTACCGCGAGAACTCGGTCCGGATCCGCCCCTCGAACCAGCGCTCCCGCTCGGCCAGCCGGAGGGCGCCCCACGCGAGCAGGGCCACGACGCCGGCGAGGAGGCCGAGGGTGAGGAGGAAGCGGACGAGGCGCCGGATCATCGCTCGGCCGTCACCCCTCCCGCGCCCCGACCCCCAGCGCTTCGGAGAGGGCCGGACGCGCCGGTCGCGGTCGGTACTGGCGCTGGACCCGCTTCCCGAGCCCGCAGGTCACCTCGTACGGCACGGTGCCGAGCGCCTCCGCCATCTCGGGGACGGTGATCCGCTCCTCCCCGTCGTCGCCGAGGATCGTCACCGTGTCGCCGGGCCGGACGCCGGGGATCTCGCCGACGTCGACCATGCAGTAGTCCATCGACACGGCGCCGACGATCGGGGCGCGCCGCCCCTTCACGAGGACGTGCCACCGGTTCGACAGCCCGTACCGGAGGCCGTCGTTGTAGCCGATCGGCAGCGTGGCGATCCGGGTCTTGCGGCCGGTGACGTGCATCCGCTCGTAGCTGATCGGCGTCTCCGCCGGCACGTCCTTGAGGTAGATGATCTGCGTCCGGAGCGCGAGCGCCGGGCGGAGGCGGGACGCCGGGCCGTCGCGCCGCGGCAGGACGCCGTACGCCGCCGCGCCGACCCGGACCATCTCGAACCCGGCGTCGCCGGCGTCGAGGATGGCGCCGCTGTTGGCGGCGTGGAAGACCGGACGGTGCTCGGTCCGGGCGACGAGCTGCTCGCGGAACCGGCCGAAGCGCTCGATCTGGCGGCGCGTGAACGGGTCGTCCTTCCGCGAGGTGCTGCTGAAGTGCGTGGCGACCCCCTCGAGGACGAGGTGCTCGGCCTGCTCGACCGCCGCCGCCACCTCGATCGCCTTCTCCGGGAACGGCCCGAGCCGTCCCATCCCGGTGTCGACCATGACGTGGACGCGGCAGCGCCGTCCCTGGCGCCGCGCCTCCGCGTCGAGCCGTCGCGCCCGGTCGAGCGAGTGGACGCAGACCGCCACGTCGTGCCGGATCACCTCGCGCATCTCGCCGTCGACGATCGCCCCGAGGATCAGGAGCGGGGCGTCGATCCCCGCCTCGCGGAGCTCGAGCGCCTCGTGGGAGTCGCCCACCCCGAACGCGCGGGCGTCGCCGCGGGCGAGGACGTGCCGGGTGACGGCGAGCGCGCCGTGCCCGTACGCGTCCGCCTTCACGACCAGCATCACGCCGTCCTTGCAGTGGAGCCGCTCGCGGACCACTCCGAGGTTGTGCGAGACGGCCTCGAGGTCGATCTCCGCCCAGACCCGCGGTCGCGTCTTCATCCGCCCGTCCCTCCTGCCTCGCGCCGTCGCCGCTCCCACCGGAGCTCCGCCTCGGATGGACGAAGATACAGCGGGAGGAGCGACTTCTCCTCGTCCCGTTCCCCCCGCTCGAGACGCGCCGTCCCGATCGCGAGGAGCTCCTGCGCCCGCGGCACGATCCCCGCGTCGCCGGCCGGCGGCGGGTCGCGGTGCGCGGCGAGCGCCGCGAAGCCGTCGCCGCAGACGAACGTCCCCGGATCGAGGACCGCCGCGACCTCCTCGGCCGGGCGGACGAACGGCGCCTCGAGCTCGCGCGGGGCGCCTCCGTCGACCTTCTCGTACCGCGCGCCGTAGACGTCCCCCTTCTTGGCGTCGAGGACGGTCAGTACGCGGCCGACCGGGACGACCGGGTGCGCGGCGAGCACCTGCGTCGACGGCACGCCGACGATCGGCCGCTCGAGCACGGCGGCGAGGGTCTTCGCCGTCGCGAGCGCGAGGCGGAGGCCGGTGTAGCCGCCCGGACCGAGGCCGACGACGATCCGATCGATCCGCGTCGGGGCGAGGCCGCGCGCTTCGAGCAGGGCGGCGATCGCCGGCGCCAACGCCCGCGCGTGTCCCCCCGCCCGGTCGAGGATCCGGACGTCCACGTCCGCGCCGTCCGGTCCCGCCTCGAGCGCGACCGAGCCGGGCGTCGCCGAGGTCTCGATCGCGAGGGTGATCATGACGGCGCCGGCGCGTCGGCGCCGAGGGTCCCGCGGACGACGTCCGCGATCGCCTCCGCCTCGGACCGGACGAGCGCGTCGTCCGTCCCCTCCACCATCACGCGGAGGAGGTTCTCGGTCCCGGAGTACCTCACCAGGACGCGCCCCTCGCCGGCGAGCGCCGCCTCCGCCGCCTCGATGCGGGCGGCGAGGGCCGGCTGCCGGTCGAGCGGCGGCTTCTCGCGAACCGGCACGTTCAGCAGGACCTGCGGCACGGTCCTCAGGTCGCGCGACAGCTCGTGCATCGGCGACCCGGAGCGGGCGATCACCGCGAGGACCGAGAGCGCGCTGTACAGGCCGTCCCCGACGTACCCGTGCTCGGCGCCGAAGATGACGTGGCCGGACGGCTCGCCGCCCAGCCCCCAGCCGTGCTCGCGCAGCGCCGCGGCGACGTGACGATCCCCGACCGGCGTGCGGTGCAACCGTCCCCCGAGCTCGCGCATCGCCAGCTCGAGGCCGAAGTTCGACATCACGGTCCCGACCAGCACCCCGTCCTTCAGCGCGCCGGCGGCGAGCCGCTCGCGACCGCAGACGTACAGCACGCGGTCGCCGTCCTGGACCGACCCGTCCGACGAGGCGAGCATGAGCCGATCGCCGTCGCCGTCGAACGCGACCCCGACGTCCGCCCCCTCGGCCACGACGTCGCGCGCCATCGCCTCCGGGTGGACCGCTCCGCAGCCGTCGTTGATGTTCAGCCCGTCCGGCGACGCGAAGCGGAGCACGACCTCCGCCCCGAGTCTCTCGAGGATGCGCGGCGCCGCCTCGCTGGTCGCGCCGTTCGCGGCGTCGACCACGATCTTCATCCCCGCCAGCGACAGGCCCTCGAACCGCGCCGCCAGCCGGTCGACGTACCGGTCGACCGCGTCGTCGATCCGCCGGACGTCCCCGACCCCGGCCCCCGTCGGCGCGGGCGACGCGGGCGGACGGTCGAGCTCGGCCTCGAGCCAGAGCTCGTCGTCGTCGGCGAGCTTCCCGCCGTCCGCGAGGAGGACCTTGATGCCGTTGTCCCGCATCGGGTTGTGGGAGGCGGAGACCATCGCGCCGAGCGACGCCCCGAACCCCTCGAGCAGGACCGCCAACCCCGGGGTCGGGAGGACGCCGAGGTCGAGCACCTCGGTCCCCTCGGAGGCGAGCCCGGCCGCGAGCCCCGCGGCGATCATCGGCGACGAGCGACGGGGGTCCTCGGCCAGCGCCACCGGTCCGACCGCGCCGTCGCGCCGCGCCAGCCGACCGAGCGCGCGGCCGAGCGCGAGCACCCGTTCGGGGGAGAGCATCCCCTCGTTGGCGACCCCCCGCACGCCGTCCGTCCCGAAGTGGACCGGCTTCGTCATTTCGGCTCCTCGGTCGTCTCGGCCTCGTTCCAGTGGACATCGATCACGTCCGGGGAGACGGAGATCGTGGCGCCCTCGGGGAGCCCCTCGGCCCGCACCTTCAACCACTGGGCGAGCGTCGTGAACGGCATGTCGCCGAGGTCGACGAACAGATTCAGCTCGCGCTCGACGTGCGCGCGCGCCTCTTCCCGGGTCGGGAAGGCGGTCTTCGGGACGCGCACCTCCGCCCGCACCGTCTCCGGCTCGAGCCCGAGGGGATCCTCCTTCCGGATCCCCTCGCGCCAGGCGCCCTTCGGGACGAGCGGCGTCACCTCGACCGAGTCGAACGTCAGGACGTAAGGCTCGCTCGCCCGCCGCAGCGTGATCCGGACGAGGTCGGCGCCGGGGAGCGCGAAGTCGAGTCGGTGCAGGGTCTCGCTCAGGAACTTCCCCTGCCGCGGGCGCACCGTCAGACCGCCGCGCAGACCGATCTCGAGCTCGTGCCGGCCGATCGTCGCGAGGCGGAACAGCTCGGGCGACACCTTCAGCTTCTGGATCTGCGCCTGGGGCCCGCTGAGCTGGAGGATCGACGGGTCGAACGACACCTCGATCCCCTCGCCGAGCGTCGGCGGCTGGAACTCGAGGTTGTCCGCGCGGAGCGTGATCGACCCCACCTCGCGCCGCGCGAGACCGATCACGATCTCCGGCTGGTTCACGATGTCGACGCGACTCGACTCGAGCTGCGGGAAGCGGAAGTCCCCCTTCACCCGGAGGACACGACGATCGGCCTTCTGCTCGCCGATGAAGTCGGACGGGACCTCGAAGTACCCGTTCAGCGCCCCCTCGAGCCGCGACATCTCCGCCCGCGGGCCGCTCAGCTCGAGGTCGACCGAGGTCGGGTCGACGTCGGTGAACGCCAGGTTCCCCGGGACGCGGATGAACAGCCCGTCCCCCGCCATCGCCTCGTCCTCGGCCAGGATGCGGACCTCGAGCGGGATCGAGTCCTTGTGGTTCACCTTCTCGCCGAGGAGGAACCAGAGGAGGAGCGCGATCCCGCCGGCGGCGAGGAACCGCAGCCGGTCGGTCCAGAGGCCCACGAACAGCCTCGTGATCCAGCCGCCCGTCATCGATCCGCCCCCGTCCGCGCGCCGCCCTTCTTGCCGGGGCCGCTCCCCGAGCCGTCCTCGCCCGCGGCGTCGTCCGCCTTCGCGTCGACCACCCGCGGCTTCTCCAGGATCACCGTCCGCTCGCGCTCCCGCTCGGCCGCCCGCTCCGCGCTGGTCGGCCGGTGGATCGCCTTCGTCTCGGTCGTGGAGGTCGACGTCGCGGAGCCGGACGCGCGCTCGTCCCCGTCGAGCTTCCCGCCGCCGAGGATCGTCGAGATCGTGCTCTCCAGCTCGCGCGTGTCGCGCATCGGACGGATCCGACCGTGGTGCGCGACGCTGATCCGCCCGGTCTGCTCGGAGACGACCACGACGATCGCGTCGGTCTCCTCGGTCACGCCGACGGCGGCCCGGTGCCGGGTCCCGAGCTCGGCCCCGAGGTCGGTCGTGTCGGAGAGGGGGAGGAGGCACTTCGCCGCGACGACGCGGCCGCCGCGGACCACCACCGCGCCGTCGTGCATCGGAGCGTTCGGGTAGAAGATCGACTCGAGGAGCGGCGCCGTGACGTCGGCCGACAGCTGCACCCCGCTCTCCACGATCCCGCTGATGCCGACGCTCCGTTCCAGGACGACCAGCGCGCCGATCCGGCGGCGCGACATGTTGCCGGCGGCGCGCGCGATCGGCGAGACCGACTCGGTTCCGACGACCGGACCCGAGAGCCACGAGAGCGGTCGCTCGCCCAGCCGCGTCAGCCCGCGCCGCAGCTCGGGCTGGAAGAGGACGATGAGACCGGTCAGCGCGACGGTGACCAGCGACTCGATCAGGAAGAGGAGGCGGTCGACCGGGAAGCCGAGGAGCGCGAGCACGCGCCCCGCGAGGTAGAGGAAGACGAGGATGCCGATGCTGCCGCGCAGGACGCCGAGACCGCGGGTCCCCTTCAGGGAGCGCAGCAGCACGTAGATCCCCGCCCAGAGGAGGGAGATCTCGATCAGATCAGGCCATTTCAAGCCGACCATCGATCGCGTCCAGCACCTTCAGGACGTCCACGGTCTCCTTGACCTCGTGGACGCGGATCAGCTTCACGCCGCGCAACGCCCCGATCGCGGTCGTCGCCGTCGTGGCGGCCGTCCGCTCCTCCGGCGCGCGCCCGGTCAGGAGTCCCAGGAACGACTTCCGCGAACAACCGATCAGGAGCGGTCGGCCGAGCGAACGGAACTCCGCGAGTCGCGCCAGCACGTCGAGGTTGTCCTCGAGCCGCTTCCCGAAACCGATGCCCGGGTCGAGGATCACCCGCTCGGCCGCCACGCCGGCCCGCTGCGCGCGCTCGAGGCGCTCCCGGAGCGAGCGGCAGATGTCGGCCGCGGCGTCATCGTAGCGAGGCGCGTCCTGCATCGTCTGCGGAGTTCCGCGGATGTGGTTCAGGACCATCGCCGCGCCGCGCCGCGCCGCCGCCTCGGCGAGGCGCGGGTCGTGGTCGAGGCCGGTGACGTCGTTCACGATCGCGACGCCGAGGTCGAGCAGACGCTCGGCGACCTCCGACCGGCGGGTGTCGAGCGACAGCGGGACCGGGAGGCTCTCGCCGAGCACCCGGACGACCGGGAGGAGGCGCCGGAGCTCCTCCTCGGGCGGGACCGGCGTGGCGCCGGGGCGGGTCGACTCGGCGCCGACGTCGACCAGGTCCGCCCCCTGCTCGACCATCTCGAACGCGCGCTCGACCGCGACGTCCGGGTCCTCGAACCGCCCCCCGTCGGAGAACGAGTCGGGGGTGACGTTCAGGATCCCCATCACGAGCGGCCGCCGTCCGAGTCGGAGCGGTCCGCGCGCGGTCTCCACGACGAACGTCTCCTCGAACCGAGCGTCGACGGCCCGGACCACGCAGCCGGCGAGCTCGGCCAGCTCGGGCGCGGCGTCCGGCCCCATCCCGCGCAGCAGGTCGAAGCGGTCGAGCGTCCCGGCGAGGACGAGGCGGGTCTCCCCCGGCTCGCCCTCGTGGACGAAGAAGCCGCGCGCCTCGAGGGCGGCGACCACCGCCTCGCGCGTCGCCGGCGGCACCGCCTCGACCTCGACGGCGACCGGGAGGAGGTTCCGGAGCGGGTCGACGACGCGGGAGCGGAACCGCTGGAACCCCTCGAAACCCGACGTCGTTCCGGCGATGACGCGTGGATTGTGGAGGCGATCGGAGGAGTTCACCCTTCCATGATAGGAACGTCGACCGATCGACCCCAAAGGCGTTCGAGAACTGCTTCGCGCGAGACCGCGGCACGACGCCGCCGGGAGCGCGCCGGCGGGGGCTACGATGACCGGATGCGCTTCCGCTTCCACGACCCGTCCGCCCCGCCCGCGCCGATCGTCTCCGTCGACGGCGTCACGCCGCGGGGACCGAACTTCAGCCACTGGCCGGGGAACCGCACCCCCCCGGACCTCCGCCACGACCTCTCCACCGGCATCGCCCTCCGTCTCGCGACCCTGACCGAGGCGGAGCGCCGCGAACGGTTCGAAGGGCTCGAGACCGTCACGAACACCCACTTCGACACCGACGGCGTCCTCGCCGTCCACGCGGTGCTCCACCCCGACCACGCCGCGGAGCACGTCGACGCGCTCCTCGCCGCCGCCGCGACCGGGGACTTCCAGGTCTTCACGACCGAGGAGGCGCTCGCCCTCGACCTGGCGCTGACCGCGGCCGCGGACGCCGTGCCGCGCGGCGACGGCGGCGAGGTCGGCCGCCGGCAGCGCCAGTACGAGCGGGCCCTCGAGCTCGTCCCGACGCTCCTCGAGGACCCGTTCGCCGCGCTCGACGACGCGGCGCGGGAGACGTTCGTCCGGGTCCTCGAGGACGTCCGACGGGTCGACGAGGGCGGCGTCGAGGTGCGGATCGACGAGGACGCCGAGCTGGCGATCGTCCGGAGCCCCCGGCCGCTCGAGCGGATCGCGCTCCACCGCGCCGCCGGCGACCGCTACCGCGTGCTCGCCGTCGTCCCGTGCGGCTCGGGCCACCTCTTCCGCTACCACGATCGCGTCGAGGGCTGGTTCGACCTCGTGACGATCTCCGCGCCCCCCCGCGTCCCGCTCGCCCCGCTCGCCGAGCTCCTGGAGGAGCTCGAGGTCTCCGAGACCGAACCGCACTGGCACGCCCACCCGATGGAGTCCCCCATCCCCGAGTGCTGGTTCGGCGAACCCGGCTCCGGCCGCTCCTTCGGCCCGACCGCCCCCGGCGAGCTCTGCGTCAGCCGCCTCACCCCCCTCCTCGTCGAGCGCGCGCTGTCCGAGCGGCTGACCGGCTGACGGGCGGACGGGCGGACGGAGCCAGGTCCGGCCATGGTTGTGGTGGACGGGCAGCGCCGGGCGCGCGTCGTCCACGTCACGTCTCCCCGCTTCCCTCCGTCGCCAACTCCTCGCGGGAGACTCGGCGGCGCAGCCGGTGCGCCACGTGAACCAGGCCGAGGAGCACCGGGACCTCCACCAGCGGGCCGATCACCGCCGCGAAGGCGACGCCGGAACCGATCCCGAACACGGCCACGGCGACCGCGATGCCGAGCTCGAAGTTGTTCGACGCCGCGGTGAAGGAAAGCGTGACCGTCTTGGCGTGATCCGCCCCGATCTTCCGGCCGAGCCAGAAGCTCAC
>JAUIEL010000107.1 GCA_030428825.1 bacterium | reverse complement strand
CGTCCGGGACGAGCTGTTCCCGGAGATCGAGGCGCGGTACGCCGTGGACGGGCGGCGCGGGATCGTCGGCGAGTCGGCGGCGGGGCTGTTCGTCGTCGAGACGCTCTTCCTGGCGCCGGAGATGTTCGAGGTCTACCTCGCGATGGACCCGGCGATCTACTGGAACGACGACGCGCTGGTGCGGAAGGCCCCCGAGCGGCTCCCGCACCTGCCGGAGGGGATCCGGTTCTGGTTCACCGCCTCGGGGGTGGCCGACATCAAGGTGCCGACCGATCGCCTGGGGGAGATCCTCGCGGAGTCCGCGCCGTCGGGGCTGACCTGGACGTACGTGCCGCGGCCGGACGAACACCACCACACGATCTTCCGGGCGACCAAGGAGGAGGCGTTCCGGTGGGGGTTGTGGGGCGGGAGCGCGGCGGGGCGTTGATCGGGTTACGATCGTCCGCGCCGCCGTGACGAGAGGGGCTCCGATGGCCGCCCGCGCGAACGATCCGACCGAGCCGATCCGGGAGAAGGCGAGCCGCTATCCGGGCGTCGACGAGGGGACGGCCTGCACGCAGAGCTCGTTCAAGGCGGGCGGCAAGGGGTTCCTGTACGTCGGCGAGCAGGGCGGCCGGTACAAGGCGATGTTCAAGCTCGAGCGTTCGATCCCGGAGGCGACGGCGCTCGCCGAGGCGCACCCGGCCGACGTGCAGGTCGGCAAGGGCGGATGGGTGACCGCGCGGTTCTCCGCCGAGGAGCCGATGCCGAAGGGGCGCTGGACGAAGTGGCTCGACGAGAGCTACGCGCTGGCGGTCGGCGGCGCCGCGAAGGCGCGGCCGGCGAAGCGGAGCCCTCGGCGGAAGACGAGCTGACCGGCTCCGCGTCGCGAGAAGAGGGCCGCCGCGCCGACCCTCGAGCCGCCCGCATCCGTTATGCTGTCCCGCCCCGGGGGCCACCCAGCCCAGCCATTCTCCCGGCCCCCATTCCCGCGCCGCGACCCGGAGCTCTTCATGCCGCGTCCCCTCGCCCGCGCCCTGTTTCTGTTCGTCTCGCTCTCCTCCGCCGCCTTCGCGCACGACGACGCGCTCTTCCGGAGCCAGACCCAGGCGCCGTTCCCCGGCCCGATCGTCGTCGTCCCCGGCACCGCCCCCTCGATCGACTTCCCGCGCCAGGGCATCTCGCTCCTCGGCTGGCTCCCGCTCGAGGAGTTCGGGGTCCACACCAGCGGCGCCGACTGCTGGGGCTACGTCGCGCCGTCGGGGCGCGAGTACGCGATCATCGGCCTGTCGAACGGCGTCGGCTTCGTCGAGGTGACCGATCCCGGCCGGCCGACGATCGTGTCGGTCCTCCCGGCGGTCGGGTCGCTTTGGCGCGACGTGAAGGTGTACCAGGACCACGCGTACTTCGTCAGCGAGGGGGGGGACGGCGTCGTGGTCGTCGACCTGTCGCAGATCGACGCGGGGACCGTGACCCTCGTCGGGAACGTGACGACCGGCGGCCAGACCGCGACCCACAACGTCGCGATCGACGAGGCGTCCGGCTTCCTCTACCGGACCGGCGGCGCCAGCGACACGCTCGGCATCCGGGTCTACAGCCTCGCGAACAAGTCGAACCCGACGTTCGTCGCGCAGTGGAACAACCGGTACTTCCACGACGCGCAGATCGTCACGTACACGAGCGGCCCGTACGCCGGCAAGCAGGTCTGCTTCGCGTTCTCCGAGAACGGCTCCGGCGGCGGCAGCCCGCGGCTCGAGATCCTCGACGTCACGCAGAAGTCGAACATCCAGCTCCTCGGGTCGGTCGCGTACTCGAACGGCAGCTTCTCGCACCAGGGGTGGCTGTCGCCCGATCGCCAGTACCTCTACCTGAACGACGAGCTCGACGAGGCGTTCTCGGGGACGCCGACGACGACGCGCATCCTCGACGTGTCGAACCTCGCCGCCCCGTTCGAGGTCGGGACGTTCACGAACGGGTCGTCCGCCATCGACCACAACCTCTACACGCTCGGCGACGAGATCTACGAGGCGAACTACCGCAGCGGCCTGCGCGTGTACGACGCGTCGAACCCGACCGCGCCGGTCGAGAAGGCGTACTTCGACACGTACCCCGAGGACGACGTGCCGGAGTTCAACGGGCTCTGGAACGCGTACCCGTTCCTGCCGAGCGGCACCGTCTTCGGGAGCGACCTCGAGAAGGGGCTGTTCGTCTGGCGCATGGGCGACCCGCTCCTCGCGTTCTCGTTCCCGGTCCCGCTGACCGAGCTCGTGGCGCCGTCCGGCCAGACGGTCCAGGTCCAGATCACCGAGTCGACCCCGGGCGCGTTCGTCGCGGGAACGGCGACCCTGCACGCCGACAGCGGGTCGGGGTTCGCCGCGATCCCGATGACGTCGCTCGGCGGAGGCCTCTTCTCCGCGAGCCTCCCGGCGACGACCTGCGGCGACCGGGTCGAGTACTACTTCTCCGCCGAGACGACCGGCGGCGTCACCTGGACCGAGCCGGCGGCGGCGCCGACGTTCCGGTACGGCGCGATCGCCGCGTACGGGACGGTCACGCTGCAGTCGCTCGACTTCGAGAACGCGGCGGGTTGGACGGTCGGCGCGCCCGGCGACGACGCGACGACGGGGATCTGGACCCGCGTCGACCCGATCGGGACGTCGGCGCAGCCCGAGGACGACCACACCGCGTCGGGGACGACCTGCTGGGTGACCGGCCAGGGCCCGCCCGGCGGCGGCGTCGGGGACAACGACGTCGACGGCGGGAAGACGACGCTCACGTCGAGCGTGATCGACCTCTCGGGCGGCGACGCCGTGATCTCGTACTGGCGCTGGTACTCGAACGTCGGCGGCGGCGACCCGGGGAACGACGTCTTCACGGTCGACGTCACGAACGACGGCTCGTCGTGGCAGAACGTCGAGGTCGTCGGGCCGACCGGGAACGACTCGGTCGGCGGCTGGCGGTTCCACGAGTTCCGCGTGAGCGACTTCGTCGCGCCGACCGCCACGGTGCGGGTCCGGTTCGTCGCGGCGGACGAGAACTCCGGCTCGATCGTCGAGGCGGCGATCGACGACTTCGAGGTGGCGCGGTACGACTGCGCGCCGCCGTGCCCGCCGCCGTTCGCGTACGGAGCGGGCGAGCTCGGCTCGACCGGCGGCGTCGGGACGACCGGGTGGAGCGGGACGCCGTCGGTGGCGACCGCCGACTTCGCGATCGAGGCGTCCGGGTTCACGCCGAACTCGTTCGCCGTCCTCTTCACGGGGACCGGCCAGACGAGCGCCCCGTCCGGCGGATTCACGGTCCTGGTCGGCGGCGTCCTCACGCGGACCGTCTTCTTCACCGACGCGAACGGCGCGGCGACCCTGCCGATCCCGATCCAGGCGTCGCAGGTCGGGTTCACGCGGACCTTCCAGTGTGTCGGCCGCGACCCCGGCTTCGGAGGGAACGTCCAGGGCGGGAACGCGATCCAGGCGACGTTCTGTCCGTAGGTTCGCCGCCGCGGACGCCGGCCGGGGCGCGCCGCCCCGGTCAGCGTCCGTCGCGCGGGAGGTCCGGCGTCGGCGGCGGCCCGCGCAGCGCGTCGGGGATCGTCTCCTCCGTCAGCGACTCGAGGAACGCGACGAGGTCCGCCTTCCCGCGCGCGTCGAGGCCGAGCGGCCGCAGCAGCTTCTCGGTGTGCGGCCCCGGCGGCACCGCGCCCTCGAGCGTGGAGTAGAACTCGACCACCTCCTGCAGCGTCTCCATCTGCCCCTCGTGCATGTACGGCGGGGACGTGGCGACGTTCCGCAGGCTCGGCGTCTTGAACTCCCCCGGCAGGTGCCACTTCGGGCGCGGGAGCGAGAGCTTCGTCCGGCCGAGCTCGCCGCCGTCGTCGGCGTGGGGCGAGCGGAGGTTGAACGGGTCGTCCAGCAGCCGCAGCACGCCGAGGGCGCGGCCGGGGTCGACGCCCTCGCCGGTCGGGACGCGGTTGGCGTGGAACTCGCGGTCGGTGAAGTTCGGGCCGTCGTGGCAGAGGATGCACCGACCCTCGCCGACGAACAGGGAGAAGCCGCGCTGGGCCGCCGGCGGGATCGCGCGGAGCTTCTCCTCGTCCCCGGTCGCGAGCCCCTCGACGAAGACGTCGAACGGCGCGCGCCGCGTGACGAGGGTCCGCTCGAACGCCGCGATCGCCTTGCCGAGGTTCACGAACGTCCGGGTCACGGCGTCCCGATCCTCGTCGGCCATCCCGGTCCAGGCGACGTGGTGAGGATGCCTGGGCTCCTCGGGCATCGGCCGGCCGGCCGGCGGGAAGCGGGCCTCGTCGTCGAGCGGCGGCAGGGGGCCGAAGACGTCCTCGTAGGCGCGGGCGTACCCTTCGTCGGCGGCGACCGCGTGGACGACCTCCAGCCGGGTCGTCCCGTGCTCGCGGTGGTCCTCGAGCGGCTGCAGCGCCTGCGACCAGAGCGAGTCCTTCCGCCCGTCCCAGAAGAACCAGCGGTTGTACGCGACGTTCCAGAGCGACTGCGTGTGGCGCGCGTGGTGCGCCTCGCCCTTCGCGATCCGCCGGCCGTCGGAGAAGCCGCGCGCCGGGTCGTGGCAGGTGGCGCAGGAGATCGTCCCGCTCCGCGAGAAACGAGGGTCGAAGAAGAACGCCCGCCCCAGCCGCGCGGCCGCGGGGTCGTCCGCGACGCGGTTCGTCGGGTCGGGCGGCGGGGACTCGAGCGGGGAGAACTCGCGGGCCAGCTCGATCTCGTCGTCGGTCAGGAGGACGGTCGGCTCGTCCGGCGCGGCGATCGCGAGCGCGGCGAGGAGGAGGAGGGGGCGCGCCACGTCAGAGCTCCAGCGCGGACCGGGCGGTGTCCGCGACGCCGTCCTTCGTCACGTCGATCAGGAGGTCCCACTCGCCGCGCATATGCAGGAGCATCCCCTCGACGTGGTAGCGGCCGCCGCCGACCTCGCGGACCAGCGGCTCGCGCACCATGCCGTGCCCGTGGTCGGGCATCCAGCCGCGGACCTTCACCGTCGCGCCCTCGACCGGGTCGCCGCCGCGCCGGACGAGCACCTCCATCTCGAACGGTTCGTTCCGCGGGACCGCGCCGCCCGTCGCGCGCCACGCGACCTCGAAGCGTCCGTCGTCGCTCGCGCCGACCGTCCAGCCGCCGTGTTCGGGCGTCGCCTCGGCCGGCGGCGTCGGAGGCTCGACGGCGGCGGGCGTCGGCGTCCCGGCGGTCGCGTCGACCACGGTCGGGGGCGGCGCGGGCTCGGGCGCCGGGGCGGGGATCGGATCGACGGGGTGCGCTCGCGCGCCGGCCGCCGGCGCGACCGGATCCTCGGATCGACAGGAGACGAGCAGGAGCGACACGACCACGACGGTCGCGGGGGTGCGGGAGGGAGAGCGGAAGTGCAAGCGGGACCTCGCGGGAGAGCGGGAGCGGGCTACGGTGCAGCGTACCCGATCGGTTCGAGCGGGCTCTCGGGAGCGGGGAGGGGCTACGATCGGCCGCGTCGGCTCGTCCCCCGGAAGGAACGATGGAGAGCAACTCGTGAAGTCCGAGCGAACGGTCACGCTCCTGTTGTCCCGCCTCGACCGGGAGCTCCTGTTGAAGCATGGGTACCCCTTCCCCCGCCTGGAGCGGGACCTCGAGGCCGTCCCGGATTCCGTCGAGGTCGCCCGGATCGACGCGGACCGGTCCGAGGTCGAGCGACTGCTCGGGGATCTTGCGCACTCGATCAACCACTGCGCCGACCGCCGGCTCCAGCTCGCGCTGAACGAGCTGTTCGAGGAGATCGAGGAGGAGTCGGGGCTCTGACGACTCGCCGAGCGGCCGCCGGTCAGCCGCCGAACCTCCGCTCGAACTCGTCGAGGGACTCGGCGGTGTGCCGGTACCACCCCCGTTCGTCGGTCCGCAGCAGGACGCCGCGCCGCAGCCAGCGGTCGATCGTGCTCGAGGAGAGGTCGAACTCGAGCAGCTCCCTTCGGCGGACGAACGTCGGTTCGGGCGTCGCGTCGGAGAGCGGTGGGTCGTCGTCGATCTCGACGCCGAACAACTCCGACAGGTCGTCCGTCAACTCGTCGCCGGCCGGGGCGTCGCTGCGCAACGCGTCGACGTCCACCAATTCGGCTGGGTCGACGCCGCGGAGTTCGAACAGGAGCGCCGCGTCCGCGTCGAGGCGGACGCCGACGCCGTACAGGACCGCGGCCAGGTGCTTGCAGAGGTGGGCCCAGTCCGGGCAGGTGCATCGCAGCCGGACGTGGGAGAGATCCGGGAGCAGGCCGTCCTCGACCCCCGTGATCCGCTCCATGACCTCGGCCGGCAGCTTCCCCTCGAGGAGTTCGACCACCGAGGAGATCTCGCCGCGGCGCCGGTCGACGACGGCGCGCCACGTCTCCTCGGGACACGGGGCGACCTCGACGGAGACGTCGTAGAGCTGTGACCCCGCGACGCGGGCGTCGATGCGGCCGGTCGAGAGCTGAAGGTCGACGACGAGGCCCTGGCGGAGGTCGGTCCGGCCGCGGGGGAGCCGGTTCCGGAAGTCGTGAAAGCTCTCGACGCCCCGGCGTCCCGAACACCTTCTCGAGGTGGCGGACGATCGGCTTCACCGTGTCGCGGAACTGCGTGAAGACGAGAACCTTCTCCTGGCGGTCTCGGATCGGTTCGCACAGCTCGCCGAGGCGGAGGAACTCGCCGCTCTCCCGCGGGTCGTACTCTCCATCGCCGATCCACTGCGAGGGATGGTTGCATATCTGCTTGAAGCGGAGCAGGAACGCCAGCACGACGCCTCGCCGCGAGCGCACAACGTCTGGACGTAGGCAGAGGCGAGACGCCGGCCGAACGCGAGCGTCGCCTCGAGTTCGCTCTCCAGCTCACGGCCGGCGAGTGCCAGCAGGCCGGCGCCGAGCCCTCCCTCGAACGCGCGCGCCACGCGTCGAGCGGCGGCGGAGTCGGGCGGCAGGGGCGCGTCGGGGGTCCGGTCGAGGCAGAGCACCCCACGACGGTCGGCGGCGAGTCGCGGTGGGGGAGGCTTCGTCATGGCGATGTCGCGCTCGTCCGGCCGGCGAGGTCCGAGCGAATCGTCCTTCCGATTCGTTCTCGCGCCCCGGCCCCCCGCATCTACTCCCCGTCGTCCTCCCCGCCCCCGAGGTAGCCGAGCGCCTCGAGCCGCGCGCGGTCCTCGTCGGTCAGGTCCTGCTCGGTCGCGTCGACCGAGATCAGGTCGTCCTTCCACGCGCGGAGCGCCTTCGCCAGCTTGTCGGCCACGTCCGGGTGTTCGGCGAGGACGTTCGTCTGCTCGTCCGGGTCGCCCCCGAGGTCGTACAGCTCGCGCTCGGCGATGACGTATTCCCCTTCCTTCGGGATCGACCGGGGCATGTAGCCGCGCGGGTTCTCGACGTAGAACCAGCCCGGCGAGCGGATCGCGTAGACGTGGAACGCGATCTGCGCGAAGGCGAAGTCCTTGCCGACCGCGGCGCCGGACGTCATCGCGGGGCCGAGGTCGGTGCCGCGCGGGTGCGACTTCCAGTCGCCGGCCGTCGGGTCGAGGCCGAGCCAGGCGAGGATCGTCGGCATGACGTCGATCAGCTCGACCAGGTCGTCGACGCGCGCGCCGGCGGGGACTCGGCCCGGCTGGCGGAAGACGAGCGGCACGTGCGTCACCGAGCCGTAGATCGAGTTCGCGTGATAGAAGTACCGGTTGTGGTCGTACAGGTCCTCGCCGTGGTCGGCGGAGAAGACGACGAGCGTCTCCTCGGCGTGTCCCGACTTCTCGAGCGCGGAGAGGATCGAGCGGACGAACTGGTCGACCCGGCGGATCTGGCTGTCGTAGACCGCCTCGACGTGCTGCACGTCGCGCGGCGTGAGCTCGACCTTGTCGACGAAGATCCGCTGCAGCGTCTCCTCCTCCGCGTCGAACGGGCCGTCGTAGCTCGGATCGAACCGCGTCGCCCACGGCTCGCGCCGCTGGTACGGCTGGTGCGGATCCATGTAGTGCACCCAGAGGAAGTCGCGGCGCTCCGGGTCGTTCCCGAACTCCTCGACCAGCATCTTCGACGCGAGGTGCGTCAGCCACGGCTCGTCCTCGATGCGGCGGTGCGCGTCGAACCCCTGGTCGATCCCGCTCTTGTCCGGCTGGAGGACGCCATTCGCGGTGAACCCGCGGCACCGGAACCCGGCGTCCTTCAGCCGCTCGGCGAGCGTCCACTCCTCGTCGCGGAGCCGGTGGAGGTTCGAGCGGACGCCGGTCTCGTCCGGCCACTTCGACGTGAACATCGCCGTCATGCTCGCCAGCGTCATCCCCGTCGGCGCGTGGCACCGCTCGAACAGCGTCCCCTCGGCCGCCAGCGCGTCGATCGCCGGCGAGACCGACGGGCGCCCCCCGTACGTCGCGAGGTGGTCGGCGCGGAGGGTGTCGACGGTGACGAGCAGGACGTGCTTCGCCTTCGCCTCTCGACCCCCTCCGTCGGGGTCGCCGCAGCCGGGACCGAGGGCGAGGACGAGGAGGGCGAGCGGCGCGGAGCGGGGCGTCGGGGAGGGGCGCACCCCGGGAGTCTATCCCGAACCGGGGCGCTCCGCCGCCCGCGCGGTCACGGCAGGAACTCGATCCGCACCGCGTTCGAGAACGCGACTCCGAGAGGGACCCCCGGGTCGGCGGCGAGCGCCTGTGCATGGACGTCGAGCGGGCCGGCGCCGCCCGGGATCCCCGGCAGATCGACGACGCCCCCGTGGTCCGCCGCGAAGGCGAGGAAGTGCGGCACGGGACCGGGGACGAGCGTGCCGCCGAGGAGGGGGGCCGGCGCCGTCGTCGTCGCGGCGGCGACGAAGACGGCCGCGAACGGCGGAGCGCCGTCGACCCGAAGGTCGGCGTGCCCTCCGGCGGCGAGCGGCTCGCCGCAGACCGAGAGCGTCAGCGCGCCCGGTCCGGCGAAGCCGAGGTCCGGCTGGCAGACGATCGGCGGCGCGACCGCGACGTGGACGAGGTTCGAGAAGCCGCCGCCGACGACGAATCCGTCCGGGCCGACACCGACCGCGGTGTGGAGGAACGGAATCGCCGCGAGGGGGTTCCAGTCGTGCCACGGCAGCTCGACCGTCTCCCAGGACAGGCCGCCGTTCGCCGTCCACCGGACTCCCCCTTCCGCCGTCCCGAGCGCGACTCCTCGGCCGTCGGGACGCATGTCGAGGTCCCACGCCGTCCCCGGCGACGCGAGCGAGAAGGTCGCCCCGCCGTCGACGGTCCGGTAGACCCCTTCGAAGCAGGCGGCGAGGCCGAGGTTCGCGTCCCCGAACCAGAGGTGTCGCAGCCGACTCCCGATCCCGGTCGCCGCCCGTTCGGTCCACTGGTCGCCGCCGTCGGTCGTGACGAACAGCCGCGTCGTGAACCCGTCGGTCGCCACGAAGCCGGTCTGGTCGTCGACGAACGAGATGCCCCGCCACGGGAGTCCCGGGTTCAGGCCGGTCATCGCGTCCTCGTACGTCGTCCCCCCGTCCTTGCTCCGGTAGACGCGGTGCTGCGGCTGCGTCCCGCCGTCCATCGCGGTGACGTAGACGCGGGTGGGGGATGGGACCGCGAGCCGCTGCGGCGTCATCGTCCCCGGCCCGGTGAACGGCAGGGCGTGCGTCGTCCAGGTCTGTCCGCCGTCCTGAGTCCGGAGGACGTGATGCAGCGTCGACGGACCGAGCCCGGCGACGAACCCGAGTTGGCCCCCGCGGAAGACGACGTCCTCGAAGATCCACGCCGGGGGCGGCGTGGCGCCGGCGGAGAACGTCCGCCCGCCGTCGTCGCTCACGAGCCAGCGTTCCACGAGCGGACCGAGCCGATTCGTCGCCGCGAACGCGCGCCCGTCCTCGAGGAGCTCGACGCGAGCGATCGTCGGCCCCTCGCCGTCGACCGCGTCGTCGAGCCGCGGCGTCCAGGTGAGCCCCGCGTCGTCGCTGGTCAGGATCATCCCGCTCATCAGCGTGGCGACGACCCGGCCGCCCGGAGCCTCCTCCAGCGAGGTGACGCCGCCGTGCTGCGACTGGTCGTACTGCAGCGAGAACTGCTGGCCGCCGTCGGTGGTGAGCGCGATCTCCGCCCCCTCCCCGAACTGTGCGGTCAGCCAGCGCTGGCTCGTCAGCGGCAGGAGGTCGAGCGCGTAGAACGGGAACGCCTGCCCGAGGTCGGCGAACGACTGTCCGGCGTCGTCGGTGCGAAAGGTCGACGACTCGCCGAACACGAACCCGGACTGCGCGTCGAGGAAGACGACGTTCCGCAGGCCGGACGGCGTCACGCCGGCGAGCGAGCTCCACGTCTGCCCGCCGTCGGTCGTCCGATAGGCGGGCGTGGCGAGTTCGTTGAAGTCGCCGGCGACGACGATCCCCCGCGCCGCGTCGAGCCACGCCTGTGCGGTGAGGAGGACGTCGGCCGGGGGCGGGGAGACGGTCCAGCTCTGGCCGGCGTCGGACGAGCGGAGGACGAGGCCGTGTTCTCCGACCGCGACGAGGTCCGCTCCGGCGCGCGCGAGCGACCGGAGTCCGCCGCTCGCCGGGCGGGGGACCTCCGTCCACGTCGCCCCGCCGTCGGTCGATCGATACGTCCCGGCCCCGCCGCCGACCGCGACCCATGTGCTCGAGTCGATCGCGACCACCCCGTGGAGGTCCGGCAGGACCCCGAGCGTGTCGGGGACCGAGGACCACGAGTCGCCGCCGTCGATCGTCCGGATCACCGTCCCGACCAGGCCGACCGCGATGCCGAGCGAGGCGTCGGAGAACGCGACGCCGTAGAGCGGGTTCCCGGCCGGAAGGGGGTGGGCCCACGTCGTTTCGTGCCCCTCCCCGGCGGCCGCCGGCGAGGCGACGAGGGCGAGGGCGAGGGAGAGCGACCACCCGAGGGAGAGAGGAGCGGCGGATCGGGCGCCGTCGCGAACGAGAGGAGAGAGCATGGAGAGACCTCGGCGGGGAGAACGGAGAGCGGCCCGGGCGAGGCTTGGCGTGAACCGGGGACGGCGGGGGACGCGGATTCCGTGGAAACCTCGACCCCGTCGGAGGTCGACCGGCCGGCGCGGGAGAGGTCGCGCCTCGAGAAACGGTCGACCGGCCCGCGGCTCGACCGACTATACCTCCCTTCATGTTCGACACCCTCCGCACGTGGGCCGAGGCGAACGCCGGACTCCTGGTCGGGGTCGGGATCGGCTCGTTCGTGCTGTTGATCGTCGGCTTGCTCCTCCTGCCGGTCGTCGTCGTCCGGCTCCCCGCCGACACGTTCGTCGACCGCCCCGCGCCGCCCGCGCACCCGGTGATGCGCGTCCTGAAGAACGTCCTCGGTTCGGTCCTCGTCCTCGCCGGGGTGGCGATGCTCGTCCTCCCGGGGCAGGGGATCCTCACCATCCTGATCGGCCTCGCCCTGGTCGACTTCCCGGGCAAACGCCGGCTCGAACTCGGGATCGTCCGCCGTCCGATCATCCGTCGGACGATCGACCGGATGCGGGCGAGGCGCGGGGTGCCCCCGCTGATCGTCCCCGAGAAGGGGGCGGACGGAGCCTGATCACCGGAACGGGTCGACGGCGAGCCGGCCGAGGATCAGGACGTCCACCAGCCCGATCGCCACCGCCATCGTCCGGTCGAGCCGCCCGACCGGTCGCTCGGCGAGGGCGAGGAGGGCGAGCGCGAGCGCCGCGGTGACCGCCGCGGCGCGGAACGCGAGCTCCGGCCGCGGGCCGCTGACGAGGAGGAGCCCGACGGCGCAAACCGTGAGCCCTTCGGCGGCCAGCGCCAGCGGGAGGCTCGATCGCCATTCGGTCCGCGGAGGGTCCATCGTCTCCAAGGAGACGGTGTGGGGGACCGTTCCCGTCCCTCGGCGCCGAGGGAATCCTCCTCCCGGCCCGGAATCCGCGAAACGGACTTCCCCGGACCCTGATCGTCCCCTCGTCAGGATCGCACAAGGAGGCTCGCCATGCGCCGCGTCGGACTCACCCTCTTCGTCGTCTCGTGTTCGCTCCCCGCCTGCCAGGACGGGCAGTTCCAGTGGCCGGAGATGAACGACGTCCGGTCGGCGCTCGGGGCCGAGACCGAGGAGGCCGAGGAGGGGAAGACGGTCGGGGACGTCGCCTCGTCGACCGGGTCGGACGCGAGGTCCGGCATCGACGAGCGCATGGGGAACGACGGCTCTTCCGGCGGGAGCGGCGGGAGCGGCGGGAGCGGCGGCGCGTCCTCGTCGACCGGCTCCTCGTCGACCGGTTCGTCCTCGGGCGGGAGTTCGGCGTCCGCGTCGTCCTCGTCCGGATCGACCGACTCGTCCGGCACCTCGACGTCGGCGGCGATGTCCGCGCCGGCCGACTCCGGCGCGCCGACCAACCGGCCCGAGGACGTCGACGTCTCCGGCACCGAACGGAACGGCTGGTCCGACGCCGACACCGGCTGGATGGCGAAGCTCGAGATGACCGGCGGGATGACGATGACCCAGGAGGTCGTCGAGGCCCGCGACAAGGTCCTCCTCATGGAGACGACGACCGAGATGAACGGCCAGGTGCTGTCGCGCTCGAAGGCGTGGACGGCCCGCCTCCACCCGAAGCCGCAGGGCGAGTCGGAGATGGACGTCCGGACGGAGGAGCTCGGGTCGAAGTCGATCGACGTCGCCGGGAGTTCGGTGTCGTGCGAGGGGACGAAGACGATCTGGATGCAGGACGGCAAGGAGACGCAGAACGTCGGCTGGATCAGCGAGGACGTCCCGGGCTGGATCGTCCTCGCCGAGACCGACGCGATGGGGAACGGCATGCAGGTGACGGCCCGCCTCGTCGAGTTCCGGAAGTAGGGGGACGGGCGACGCTCCGCGCGAGCGACTTCGACGATTCGCTCCGCTAGGCTGGGCGGATCGGCCGATGAGACGGCCGATTCGTCCATTCAGGGAGGTGCGTGATGCGTCGAGGAGTCGGTCTGGCGGTGGTGGTCGTGGCGGGGACGCTCGTCGGGTGCGAGGCGCCGGAGATGAACAAGGTCCGCGAGGCGTTCGGCGCCAAGGCGGAGACGAGCGAGGAGGGGAAGACGCTCGGCGAGGTCTCGAAGGAGACCGCCGGCGACGCCAAGGAGGGGATCGACGAGGCGATCGAGGAGCACGAGTCGGAAGACGGCGAGTGACGGGGCGGGGCCGGCGGCGCGCCGCCGGCCCCCGACGACGCCTTCAGAACCGGAACGGGATCCGGAGCCGGTTCACCTGCGGGCGAGGCGTCGTCAGCTCGAGCGGCACGGCGGCGTTCGCGGCCATGTCGAACCGGATCTCCCAGCGCAGGAACCGGCGTC
>JAUIEL010000862.1 GCA_030428825.1 bacterium | reverse complement strand
CGTCGCGCAGGAGAACTTCGCCGGCGTGCGGGTCGTCCGGTCGTTCGCCACCGAGCCGCGGCAGGTCGCGCGGTTCGACGAGGCGTCGGAGGCGTACCGCGACCAGCAGCTCCGGATCGGGCGGCTCCGCGGGCGGAACTGGACGCTCCTCCTCTCCGCGAAGGACCTCGGCATGCTCATCCTGCTCGCCGCGGGCGGCTGGCGCCTGATGACCGGCGAGGTGACGATCGGGCAGTTCACGCTCTTCATGCTCTACCTCGGCCTCCTCTTCTGGCCGATGGTCGCGCTCGGATGGATGGTCGGCATGTTCCAGCGCGGGCGCGCGTCGATGCAGCGGCTGAACGCCATCCTCGACCATCCCCCGGCGATCCCGCGCCGCGCCGACGCGTTCCGTCCCGACGCGGTCCGCGGCGACCTCGAGCTGCGCGGGCTCGACTTCGCGTACGGCGGCAAGGAGGTCCTCCGCGGCGTCGACCTGAAGGTGCCGGCGGGGACGATCGTCGGGCTGACCGGGCCGACGGGGTCGGGGAAGTCGACGCTCGCGCAGGCTCCGTCCCGGCTGATCGACGTCCGGCCGGGGCAGGTGTTCGTCGACGGGGTCGACGTCACCGAGTGGGACCCGACGGCGCTCCGCCGGGCGATCGGGTTCGTGCCGCAGGAGGCGTTCCTGTTCGCCGACTCCCTGCGCGCGAACCTCGCGCTCGGACGCGACGACGAGGACGAGGCGGCGCTGCTCGACGCGGTGCGGTCCGCGCACGTCGAGCGGGAGCTGCTCGATCTCGAGCACGGCCTCGACGCGGTCGTCGGCGAGCGCGGCGTGACGCTGTCCGGCGGGCAGCGGCAGCGGACGACGATCGCGCGCGCGCTCGCGGCCGACCCACGGATCCTGATCCTCGACGACTGCCTGTCGGCGGTCGACGCGGACACGGAGGCGGCGATCCTGTCCGACCTGGCGAGGGCGCTGCGCGGGCGGACGGCACTGATCGTCTCGCACCGGGTGGCGGCGCTGAAGATCGCCGACCGCGTCGCCGTGCTCGACGACGGGAGGGTGGTCGAGGAGGGGACGCCGGCCGAGCTGCTCGCCCGGCGCGGGCGCCTCTGGCGGCTCGAGCAGCGTCAGAAGGCCGAGGAAGAGCTCGGAGCGCTGGAGTAGGCCCGTGGTCGTCGACGAACACCACGACTACGAGAAGGTCGGGAAGGCGTTCGATCGAACGCTCCTCCGGCGGCTCGTCCCGTTCGTGCGGCCGGACGCCCGCGGGTTCGCGGCCGGGCTCCTCCTGCTGTTCGCGATCACCGGGCTCGAGCTCCTCCAGCCGTGGATCCTCCGGCGGGCGCTGGAGGGGCCGGTCGCCTCGGCCGACGCGACCGGCATCGACCCGCAGATCGCGCCGCTCCTCGGTCACGTCGGCGCGTTCCTGCTCGTCCTGCTGGCGACCCTCGCGGTCCGCTACGGACAGTTCATGGTGCTCATGATCGCGGGGCAGCGGGTGCTTCACCGGGTCCGGCAGGCGGTGTTCCGCCACATGCAGCGGCTCCCGATCGGCTACTTCGACCGGAACCCGACCGGGCGGCTGGTCAGCCGCGTCACCACCGACGTCGAGACGCTGAACGAGCTGTTCACGTCGGGGGCGGTCACGCTGCTCGGCGACGTGGTGAAGATCGCCGCGCTCGTCGCCGCGCTCTTCGTGCTGAACGCGCGCCTCGCGGTGATCGCCCTCGTCGCGGTGCCGGCGCTCGCGCTGACGTCGGCGTTCTTCCGCATCCGCGCGCGGCGAGCGTACCGGGCCACGCGGACCGCGATCGCCCGGGTGACCGCGTACCTCGGCGAGACGATGGCCGGCGCCAAGGTGATCCAAGGGTTCGCGCGCGAGGAGAAGGCGGCGGCGGCGTTCGCGGAGCGGAACCACGCGTTCCTCCGCGCCAACGTGAAGACCGTCTTCTACTTCGCCCTCTTCTTCCCGTGCGTCGACTGGATCGCGCTCGCGGTCCAGGGGACGGTCTTCTGGCGCGGCGGCGTGGAGATCGCGGGCGCGTCGCTGACCGTCCCCGAGTTCCTGCAGTTCTGGCTCTACCTCGGCTACGTCTTCGAGCCGCTGCGCGAGCTCGCCGAGAAGTACAACGTCCTCCAGTCGGCGATGGCGTCGGCCGAGCGCGTCTTCCAGGTGCTCGACGCGCCGCCCGACGCCGCCGACGACGAGGACGCCCTCCCCGCGACGTCCATCGCCGGGGAGATCGAGTACCGGGACGTCCGGTTCGAGTACGAGCCGGGGTCCCCCGTCCTCCGCGGCGTCACGTTCCGCGCCG
>JAUIEL010000106.1 GCA_030428825.1 bacterium | reverse complement strand
GGAGAACCCCGCGACCCGGTCCGCGAACGAGGCCGGCAGGCGCGCCGCGGGATCGTGCGCGAACAGGCGGACCGCGCCCCCGTCGACGAACAGGAACGACTCGAAGACGGGGTTGAACGGGATGTCGTCGGTCGACCGCAGGTTCAGGAGCCAGGCGATCTGGTCGAGCCGGACGACCGCGATCGCGTCCGCGTCGGCCGCGGCGAGCGCCGCGCGCAGCTTCGGAACCTTCTCGTCGACCGGCGCGCCGGTCCACTCGATCGGGCACTCGATCAGCGGCGACGTCGGCGGCGCCGGCCGGTCGGTCCAGACCGCGTCGACGAGGTTCGGCGCGACGGGCTTCCACGCGCCGCCCCGCGCCGTGACCGCCTTCTCCAGCGCCTCGGCGGCGCCGATCGGGAAGACCGCCGGGTCGACGCCGACGACGACCGCGTCGCCCCCGTCCTTCGCCCGCGCCTCGAGCCACCTCGTCAGCGTCTTCGCGTCCTTCGCGCCGACCTTCTCGAGGCCGATCCCCGTCCCCTCCAGCTCGCGTTCCGCCTGCAGGTGGTACCGGCCGTCGGTGAAGAGGCGCGTCTCCTCGTCGGTCGTCCCGACGACCAGGTCGCCCGCCGACCCGGTGAACCCCGACGCCCACTCGCGGCGCCGTCGCCAGGCGGGGAGGTACTCGTTGATGTGTTCGTCGGCGCTCGGTACGACGTAGTGCGTCAGGCCGTGCGCGACGAGCTGCTCGCGCAGCGCTCGGAGGCGTTCCGGGATCGTGCTCATGGCCCCCATCTTCGCCATCCGCCGGAGTTTGTCCAATGACCGCCGAACACGACGCGCTTCGTGAGAGCTTGAAGCTCCTCGCCGGCAAGGAGGCGCGCTTCGCGGAGCTGCTGGCGGACGACCTGCGCCGGGCGCACCCCGACGTCCTCGACGGCCGGGAGAGCCTCCCCGGGCCGGCGGTGAAGGCGGCGCTCGAGCGGTTCTCGGTCACCACCGGAGAGGGGGACCCCGCCGAGTCGCCCGACGAGGACGTCGTCCAGCTCGCGGACTCCCTGATGAAGGTCTTCGCCCGCGTCCTCGGCCGCGCCGCGTGGAAGCCGGCGATGGCCCTCGCCTGGAACGCCGCCCTCCGCCGCGACGGCGAGACCCTCCTCGAGGAGCTGCGCGGCCTCGACTAGAGCCGCGCCCCGGAGGCCCCCCTCACCGCGACGGCCTCAGCACCAGCGCGGTCGTGCCGACGGCGACGTCGAATCGGGAGAGCGTCCGGCCGTCGACCGTGACCTTCAGGTCGAACGACTCGGTGGCGGACGGCGCGGCGAGGGTGAAGCGGCCCTCGCCGTCCGTCGTCGCGCGGAGGAGCGCGCGGCTCTCGCGGCCGGTCGCGACGACCTCGACGCCCGCGGCGGGACTCCCGTCCGCGTCGAGCACGGTCCCCTCGATCGCCGACGGGTCGCTCCGGACGTCGACGTCGACGCGCCGCGTCTCCCCGCGGGCGAGCGTGAGGCTCCGTCGCTCGTGAGCGCTCGGGTCGGTCGTTCGGACCGACAGCTCGACGGTCCCGGCCGGGACGCCGTCGAAGGAGAAGCTCCCCTCGTCGTCGGTCATCCGCTCGGCGGCGATCCCGCCCCCCGCCCATCCGACGCGTGCGCGCGTCGGAACGCCGTCTCGGGTGATCCGGCCGACGACGGCCGCGACGTCGGCCGGGAGCACGATGTCGCGTCGGCGACGCTCGCCGCTCCGCTCGAACGACTCGGCCTCGAGCCGGTACGGAGTCGCCCCCTCTCCGATCGAGACCCGGATCTCGTACCGCTTCGGGGCCGCGATCCCGCCGACGACGTACGCGCCGCTCCGATCCGTCACCGCGCGTCCCCCTTCGCCGTAGGCGTCGTGGAGCGAGACCGCGACGTCGGCGAGCGGCGCGCCCCGCGTGTCGACGACGCGTCCCTCCAGGGTCGTCTCGGCGACGAGCGAGACGAGCACGGACGGTTCCTCGATCCGGTCGACGCCGATCCGCTCGAGAGCGGCGAGGTACCCGTCCGCGGAGACCTCGAGGGAGAACGGCGGAGCGGGGCGCCGGCGGATCCGGAACGTCCCGTCGGCGAGCGTCTCGCCGGTCCGGTTCCCGTTCGCGGAGACGCTCGCCCCGCCGACGCCGAGCCCGGTCGCCGCATCGACGGCCCGCCCGAACAGCGTCTCCCCGAGGTCGACGACGATGTCGTGGCGATGCTCGCCGATCGTCTCCGGGGTGGTTCTCTCGGTGTGCGGCGTGCTGTCCGCGGGCCACACCGTCAGGACGAGCGTCTCCCCGACGTAGCAGCGGCCGAACGCGTAGCTCCCGTCGCCGCTCGTCGTCGTGCGCCGGATGCGCGGCGGGAGGGACCGCCTCGCGTCGACGGGGGAGAGCATCGGGTGCAGTTGGAGCTGGGCCCCGGCGATCGGCGCGCCGGTCCCCTTCTCGAGCACGCGCCCGCGGACGGTCGACGGCCTTCCGAGGACGATCCGGATCGTCCGCGACTCGTCGAGGTGCGCCGAGCCCCGCGCGAGCCCCTCCCGTTCGGCGATCGCGAGCGTCCGGTGCGGGACGCGAAACGCCTCGGGGATCTCGAAGCGCCCGTCCCGCCCCGACGTGAGGTGCACCCGGCTCGGTTCGGCCGGCGCCTCCCCGGCCCGCGGGAGCCGGAGTAGAACGGAGAGCTCGAGCTCGACGCTCGCGTTCGGAACCGGAACCCCGCCGTCGTGGACGACGATCCCCGTCCAGGGGGCGAGGGGCGCGGCGGGCGCGGGTTCCGGAGACTTCGTCTCGCGTTCGATCGGCACCACGCTCTCCGCGGCGCGCTCGGCGAGCGGCGGCGCCGTCGGCCGCGCGTCGTCGGGCTCGACGGTCGTCGCGAGCGCCCCGCGCCGCTCCGGAGTCTCCGGCGACGAGAGGAGCAGGAACGACGCCGCCAGCACGACGAGGGCGACGACCGTGACGAGTCCGCGCACCATGCAGCGATGGTACGCCGCCCGGCCCCGTCCCGTGGAGCCGCTTACTCCAGGAACAGCCCGATGTCGTCGCCGCCCGGCCTCGAGTCGCCGGGGGAGGTCTCGAGGCGGCCGTTCGGCCCGGCGGAGAGGATCCAGACCCGCTCGTCGTTGGTGAAGAACCCGTGCGAGTTCACGACGTACCGCCCGCCCCAGGGGTCGCTGCCGACGGGACGGAGGTACGGCCCGTGCCAGTTCTCGACCTTCAGCTCGTTCCGGCAGAGGAACCGCTCCAGGGTCGTCGCCTCCCCGGACGTGAACGAACTCCCGCGGGGCGCCGCCCCGTCGGAATGCAGCACGTGGTACGTCCGCTTCCCGCCCTCCCCGGTCGGCGCGAAGCTCGTGTCCTTGATGAACTCCGTCAACGCGGTCGCGATCCGATTCACCGAAGCCTGCGCGGTCGCCTTCTTCGACGCCTCGAGCTCCCCGTTCACCACCGGCACGAGGACCCCGGCGAGCGCGACCAGGATCGCGACGACCACCAGGAGCTCGAGGAAGGAGAAGCCGCGGTTGAGGGACATCGGGGGACCTCCGGCGCAGGAGAGTCATCGCCCGGAGAGGAGGGGAAACTTGAGGAGGGAGGGAGCAGGGGAGAGCAGGGGAGAGCAACGAGAGCAGGGGAGAGGGCGCTGACGCGGAGTGGGAGAGGGGGCGGAGGGTCGGACGTCGGCGACCTGGCCGGGGGAACCGGTGACCGGGGGACCGGACGCCGGGGAACGGGAGAGGGAGGGGGCGCCGGGTCTCGGGTGACCGGGGAGCCGGAGGGCCGGAAGACCGGGAATCACCCCATCCATGGGTCGTCTCCGCATTCCCCCTCTTTCACCACCGGAATCGGGTGAGGAACTCCGAAGCGGGCGAGGCGGGGCCGGAGGAGGGACGAGGCTCCGAGAGCGACCCCGCAGCGCGACTCGAAACCGTGCGGAGACCCAGCCGGACGCAACGCGCGAGGACGTGAGCGGGTCGGAGAGCTCGTCCCTCCTCCGGCCGCCGCCGTGGCGAACGCGCAGACGTTCCCGAATGCGGTCCGCGGGGGAAGGAAGGAGAGGAACGAGAGGAAGGAGAGGAACGAGAGGGCGCTGACGCGGAGGCCCGGCATCGACGCCGGGTCTCGAGGCCGACCCATTCCATGGGTCCCTACCGGACTCCCCTTTTCCCACCACCGGAATCGGGTGAGGGAGTCCGAAGCGGGCGAGGCGGGGGACGAGACGGGGAGGCTTCTCCGAGAGCGACCCCGCAGCGCGACTCGAAACTTCGCGGAGACCACGTCAGGCGCATCGCGCGAGGACGTGAGCGGGTCGGAGACACCTCCCCGTCTCGTCCCACGCCGTGGCGAACGCGCAGGCGTTCCCGAACGCGTTCCAAGCCGCGCAGCGGCTAGGACACTTCTTCTTCTTCCTGCTGCTCCTGCTTCTTGCGCTCGGCGTCGAGTTCGGCCTTGAGCGCGTCGGGGAGGGGCTTCGTGCCGCGGCACTTCGGGTACTTCGTGCAGCCGAGGAAGGGGCCGCGCTTCGAGAAGCGGACGACCATCTCGGTCCCCTCGCACTTCGGGCACGGCTCCTCGACGACCTTCGGCTTGATCGGGTTGCCGTCGTCGTCGACCGAGAAGGTGTTCTTGCACTTCGGCCAGCCGGTGCAGGCCATGAACCGGCCGCGCTTCCCGGTCCGGATGACCATCTCCTTGCCGCACTTCTCGCAGACCTCGTCGGTCGGCTCGGGGGCGGGGCGCTTGTCCTCCGCCTTGCCGTCCTCGCCGATGCGGAGGATCGACTTGCACTCGGGGTAGCCCGAGCAGCCGAGGAAGCGGCCGAAGCGGTTCATGCGGAGGAGCATCGGCTTGCCGCACTCCTCGCACTTGCGTCCCTCGGGGTCGTCCTGGACCTTGAGGTTCGCCATGTTCTCCGAGGCCTCGTCGAGGTCCTTGGCGAACATGTCGTAGAACTCCCGCACGACCTTCAGCCAGTCGGCCTCCTCGGCCTCGATCCGGTCGAGCTTCGACTCCATGCCGGCGGTGAACTCGTAGTCGAAGATGTCGGGGAAGTGCTTCACGAGCGACTCGTTCACGACCTCGCCGAGGTCGGTCGCCCAGAACTTCCGCTCGGTCAGCTTGACGTACCCCCGGTCCTGGATCGTGGAGAGGATCGTGGCGTACGTCGACGGCCGCCCGATCCCGTTCTTCTCGAGCGCCTTCACGAGCGTCGCCTCGGAGTACCGGGCCGGCGGCTGGGTGAAGTGCTGCTTCGGGTCGACCTTCCACGAGTCGAGCGTCTCCCCCTCGGTGAGGGCCGGGAGGTTCTGCTCGCCGGACGTCTTGTCGACGCCGCTCACCTTCAGGTGCCCGTCGAAGACGAGGGCGCGGCCGCGGGTGGTGAACGTGTACGGGCCGGCGTCGATCGCGACCGACGTCTGGTCGAACACGGCGTTCGACATCTGGCAGGCGACGACCCGCTCCCAGATCAGCTTGTAGAGGCGGTACTGGTCGCTGGTGAGGTGCTCCTTCAGGTCGGCCGGCGTCCGTCGGATGTCGGTCGGCCGGATCGCCTCGTGCGCCTCCTGCGCCCCCTTGCGGGCGGCGTAGACGTTCGGCTTCTCCGGGACGTACTTGTCGCCGAAGGTGCGCTGGATGTACTCGCGCGCCCCCTCGATCGCCTCGTTCGCCAGGCGGTACGAGTCGGTTCGCATGTACGTGATGAGACCGTCCGACTCGCCCTTGCCGAGGTCGATCCCTTCGTACAGCTGCTGGGCGACGCGCATGGTCCGCTTCGCCGCGAACCGGAGGCGCGTCGAGGCCTGCTGCTGGAGGAGGGAGGTGGTGAGCGGCGGCGGGGCCTTGACCGACTTCTTCTTCTTCTCGACCGACGACACGACGAACGGGTGCTTCGCGATCTCGGCGACGGCGGCCGTCGTGTCCGCCTCGTTCCCGAGCTCGAGCGTCTGGCCGTCCTTCCGCTTCAGCTCGGCGGTGAAGACGTCGTCGTGATCCTCGTACCACTCCGCCTCGTCGGGCGACTCCTTCTTCGGGAGCGGGTCGGGCGCGATCACCACCCCCTGCTGCGACAGGAACGCGGTGACGCGCCAGTACTCCTCGGGGGTGAACGCGCGGATCTCGTGCTCGCGTTCGACGATCAGGCGGACCGCGACCGACTGGACCCGTCCGGCGGAGAGGCCGCGCGCGATCTTCTCCCAGAGGAGGGGCGAGAGCTTGTACCCCACCAGGCGGTCGAGGATCCGGCGCGCCTGCTGCGCGTTGACGAGGTTCTCCTTCACCTTCCCGGGATGCTCGAGCGCCTCGCGGACCGCGCGCTTCGTGATCTCGTTGAAGGTGATCCGGTACGCCTTCTCCTCGGGGATGTCCAAGGCGTGGATGAGGTGCCAGGCGATCGCCTCCCCCTCGCGGTCGGGGTCGGGCGCGAGGTAGACGGCCTCGGCGGTCTTCGCCGACTTCCGCAGGTCCTTCACCGTGTCGGAGCGGGTCCGGATCAGCGAGTAGTCGGTGGCGAAGTCGTGTTCGACGTCGATGCCGAGCTTCCCCTTCGGCAGGTCGCGGACGTGCCCCATCGAGGCCTTCACGACGAAGTCCTTTCCGAGGTACTTGTTGATCGTCCGCGCCTTGGCGGGCGACTCGACGATGACCAGGTTCTTCGCCATGTGAGCGGGGGGTCGCTTCCGTAAGTCGTTGTCAGTTCATGCCCGAGACAGGGTTCGGGGCCGGGTTCCGGCTCCGTTCCGCCCTCTCGTCGGCTCGCGCGACCATCCTCTTTGGCGAACTCGACCCGGTTCGTCAAGCATCCGTCCGGCGATCCGGCGGCGAGTCCGGGAGGTCCGGGGGGGTGCGCGGGGGGACGGACGGAGCCCGGGTCAGGGGGCGGAGCGACGTCCCCGGGCCTCGTCCGAGAACCGCTCGAAGAACGCCTGTTCCGACTCGCTCGTCCCGATCAGGATCAGGCTCGCTCCGGCCTCCAGCACCGTCTCCGGATCGGGGACGACGCGCAGGGCGTCGCCGGTGCGGATGCCGACCACGCTGCAGCCGGTCTCCTCGCGGATCGAGGACTCCGCGATCGTCTTCCCGTCGAGCGCCTTCGACACCTCCGCGCGGAACAGGTCGAGCCCCTCGACGACGGTCATCACCTCGCTCTTCTTCAGCATGTCCATGATCGCGCCGGCGCCCATCGAGGCGTACGAGAGGACCATGTCCGCGCCGGCGCGGTGGAGCGTCGACACGTTCCGGTCGTGCGTGGCGCGCGCGATGATCTGGACGTTCGGCCGGAGGCGGCGGCAGTAGACGGCGAGATAGACGTTCACGTCGTCGTCGCGCGTCGTGATGATGATGGCGGGCGCCTTCTCCACTCCCGCCTGCTTCAGGACGTCGAGGTCGGCGGCGTCCCCCACGATGCAGCGGCGGGTGTCCTTCACGCGCCCCTCGACCTTCTCCACGATGCGATACTCGACGCCGCGCGTCGCCAGGGCGCGGGCCGTCGCCCGGCCGACGCGGCCGCCGCCGAGGATCAGCGCCGGCTCGCCGGAGACGTTGTAGATGGCGAGCAGCTCGTTGTACCGGTCGAGGGTCTCCTTGGTGCAGGCGAGCACGAGGACGGTGTGGTCGTGGATCGTCGTGTCGGGGCGGGCCGCCCCGAACGTGCCGCGCTCCCAGACGCCGAGCACCGAGACCCCGACCTTCCGGCGGAGGTCGCTCTCGAGGAGCGTCTTCCCGACCAGGGGGGTGCGGTGCGCGGTCGCCTCGGCGATCAGGATCTCGTCGAACCGCCCGACGACGTGCGCGAGCGCGTCGCCGCCGAGCATCCGGCGCGAGAACGACTGGCCGATCATCTCCTCGAGGCGGAGGACCGACTTGCTCCCCGCGAGCATCTGCACGTCGACGGAGTCCTGGTGCGTCGCGGTCGAGACGATCGGCACCTTCTCCGCGATCTCTCGCACGGTGAACGCGACGTGCGTGTTCGTGACGTCGTTGCCGGTCGTCGCGACGAGCGCGGCCTGGTCGACGCGGGCGCGGCGCCAGCACTCCGGATCGTCGAGGTCGCCGACCAGCACGTCGACGCCGAGGTCGTGCAGCCGGAGCGCCTCCTCCAGGTCGGGGACGATCACCGCGTACCGATAGCGGAACTGCTCCAGGCGGCGGATCAGCGCGGCGGTCACCGGGTCGTAGTGGGTCAGCAGGACGTGCCCCTCCGTCGTCGCCGGCAGCCGGCGGGGGGCCCGGGACTCGGCCTGCGCCTGCATCCACGGCTCGTAGAAGAACTCGATGAACGTGAACGGGAGGAGGACGAGGAGGAAGATCATCCCCGAGAGGAGCACGAGGATCGAGAACGCGCGGCCGAGGTCGGTGTGGAACGTGATGTCGCCGAACCCGAGCGTCGACATCACCGTGAGCGTCCAGTACAGCCCGGTGAGCCAGGTGTGCTCCTGCCCCTCGCGCAGCATCAGGTAGTGGAAGCAGAAGGTGAACGCGACGATCATCGCCGCGAGCACGAGGAAGAACGCGGCGAGCACCCGCAGGTTCCGCTGGCCGCGGCGGCTGCGGAGGACGGTGAAGATCCCGCTCGGCAGGGTCTTGATCATCGGTCCCTCGGCGGCGGAACGGACGGCGCGCTAGCGACCGTCCTCCCCGTCCCGCGTCCGCTCTTCGGCGTCGGACCGCTCGGTCTCGCCGTCGGTCTCCTCGCGCGCCCCGGCGTCGCCCTGCGGCACGAACCCGGCGGCGACGAACTCCAGCGACCTCTCCAGCCGCTCCGGCATCGAGCCGCTCCCCCAGGAGTGCCCGCCCCCCTCCACCAGCCGGAACGCGTGGTCGATCCCGCGCTCGTCGAGCTGCTCGTGGAGCTCGGCGTTCGGCGGCCCGAACCCGTACCGGTCGTCCGTCCCCGCGTCGAAGAAGATCCGCAGGCCGTGGAGCTCCTCCGGGGAGAGGTCCTTCACGATCGCGGACGGGATGTAGTGCGCCCACTTCTCCGGGTCGATCGGGTCGCCGAGCAGCTCACCGAGTCCGAGCCACTCGATCGAGCGCCGCACCCGCTCCGCGCTCCGGCCCTGCAGGACGGTCGGGTCGGGGGGGAGGGCGGCGGCCGAATGGACGGCGACGGTGGCGTAGCGCCGCGGGTTCTTCAGCGCGATCCGGAGCGCCCCCATGCCGCCCATGCTGACGCCCATCAGCGCACGTCCGGCGCGCTCCTCCGCCACGCGGTAGCGCTTCTCGACGTACTCCGTGACGTCCTTCAGCACGTAGTCCTCGATGTCTCCCTCGGCCTCGCCGTTCGCGTAGATCGTGCGCCGCGGCGCGGTCGGCGCGACCAGCACGAGCGCCGGGATCCGGTCCTCCCCGCGCAGCGCGTCGAGCGCCTTCGCGCCGCCGCCGGCGTGGAACCGATCGCCGTCCTCGAACATGCCGTGCAGCCAGAGGACCCACGGGTACGGCGTCTCGGCGTCCTCGTCGTAGCCGACGGGGAGGAAGATCCCGAGCTCGCCCTCGCCGCCGCCGAGGCTCGGCGCGTCGAAGGTCACCGTCTCGTACGTGAAGTGCTTCAGCTCGACCGGCTCCTGGTGGCGGCGCCGGCGGCCGCGCTGACCGAGGGCGTCGTCGGCGAGGAGGAGGGCGATCAGGGCGACGGGGGCGACGCGGAGCAGGGTGGGCATGGACGGGCTCGATGGGTGAGGCGGCGCGGTCAGTCTAGCCGTCGCCGCCTCCGTCTGCCGACGCATCACCCCGGTGCCGCCGGTCCTCCGAGTCCGGACGTCAGGTGCCGAGCACGACGCGGAGCGCGTTCGAGACCTCGACCCCGAACACCTGCGAGGCGTCGGCGCTGACGCACTGGAGGTAGAGGGTCGCCGGCCCGCCGCCGCCGGGGACGAGCGTCTCGATCGCCCCGGCCGCGTCCGTCATCAGCACCGGGGTCAGGGTCGGAGGGATCGGGACCAGGACGCCGTTCAGGAACGGCGTCGGTTGGCTCTGCGTTCCGATCACGAACATCGCGGGCGAGAGCGCCGTCGCCTGGATCAGCGAGAGCGTCGCCCGATTCCCGGAGTCGAGCGCCTGTCCGCAGAGGCCGAGGACGGTGTCGCCCGGGCCGGCGAACCCGAGGTCGTCCTGGCAGACGTCGTCGGCGAACGGGATGCAGGCGGAGAACTCCGACGTCGCCCCCACCGGCTCGCGGGTGGCGGTCGCGGTGGCGACCCACCCGGCGGGGACGACCGCGCCGAGAGTGACGTCGAAGGCGGCGAGTCCGCTCGCGTTCGTCGTGACGGCCGTCGCGCCGAGGGGCGTCTCCCCCTCACCGTTCCCGCTCGGGTCGCAGGTCGGCGACGCGAAGAACTCGATCGTGAACGTGTCCGAGGGGCTGCTGGAGAGCGATCCCGCGAACCGGACCGTCGACGTCCCGCGCCTCGCGGAGTCGAGGACGGGGAAGTTCTGCATCGTGCTGCCGCCGGTGTCCGCGTCGAGCGGATCGTTCGGCGACACGCCGTAGCCGTATCCGGTCGGGACGAGGTCGATCCCGAGCCAGCCGTTGTCGTGGATCGAGTTGCCGGTCATCCGGACCGCTCCGGTGTTCCGGCCGACCGTGACGCCGTTGAAGACGTGGCCGGCGATCTCGTTCCCCTCTCCCGGGCCCGGGCCGCCGATCACGATGTCGGTCATCTGCAGCGGGTGGGTGACCGGGTCGCCGAGGTCGATCCCCCAGACCGCGCCGAGCGTCGGGTCGCCGTTCACGTCCGGGCCGATCGTGTTCCCGACCAGCGTCAGCCCCGCGCCGAGCCCGCTGGCGAGGACGCCGCGGCCGAAGAGCTGGCCGCCGTGGTGCGGCCCGGTCCCCTTCCCGATGATGCCCGAGATCAGGTTCCCCTCGATCCGCACGTCGTCGTTCCTCGACTCGACGCTGACGCCGATGGTGCAGGCGAGGTTCCCCGAGGTCAGCCCGTCGAGCGTCCCGATCCAGTTGTTCTCGACGACCGTGCCGGTGGTGTAGAAGAGCTGGACGGCGGCGCCGGAGGGGAGCCCCTCGCTGTTGGTGGTGCCGTAGCCGTAGATGTGGTTCCGGTCCTCGGGGTTCGGCCCGCCGATCCGGTTGTTCGCCGCGAGCGGGTCGAACCCGAGCACGCGAACCCTGCCGACCTTGTTGCCGGTGACGACGTTGCCGCTCGAGCGATCGATCTTGATCGTCCCTCCCTCGTTGCCGTCGATCAGGCTCCCCGACCCTCCGAACAGCTCGATGTTCATCGAGCCGGTGTTCCCCTGGATCGTGCAGTTCGAGCCGGTCGCCACGACGTTCGAGCTGTCGAACCCGAGGAGCGTGCACTGGTCGGCGTTCAGGTAGAGCGAGACCCCGTAGAGGGCGACCTCCCAGCCGTCGGGGTTCGTGTCCCCGGTGAACGCCGTCTGGGTCGTGCCGTCGATCGTGACCGCGTCGAACGCGCGGAAGTAGAAGCCGACCGACGACGTCAGGACCGCCCGCCCCGGCAGGACGAACTGGAGGGTCCACTCGGACTGCGGGATGGCGAACCCGACCGTCTGATGACCGGGCGTGTTGTTCGTCGCGATCATCGCCTCGGAGAACGAGACCTTCCCGTCGGGACCGGGGAGGTCGGCGACCGTGGCCGTCTGGGTGTTGACGTCGATCACGTCGGCGGCCGTCGTGACGGTGACGACCTGACCGAGGGAATCGGTGCCGAGCGACAGGGCGGCGGCGAGGACGAGGACGAGCTTCCCGGTCATGGCTAGGGCTCCGTGGAGGGGGAGGGCGGCGGGCGTCTCGACATCAACGGCCGTGCCGAATCGGGGAATGCTCCGCTCCGTCCGCGGCCCGGACGGAAGTCCCGAACCGAGACTCCCCGGACGCCCTCGGGTGGTTCCGCGACCAACGAGGGCGGGAAGGTGGTCCGGCCGTTTCCGCGGCCGACGGGAAGGGCGCCCCGGTCTCCCGGCGACCCTCCGGCCCCCGAAGACGGCCCGCGCGCGGACGAGGCGCACCCGACACCGGGGGCGTACGATCGCGGGATGCGAACGCGCCCCGGACTCTCCGTCGTCTTGTCCCTCGCCGCCCTGGGTGCCCCGCTCGGGGCCCAGGTCCACTACTTCCCCGACGGCTCGCCCTGGAACCGGCGGGCGCACGCGGGGCCGGACGCGGCGGTCGACGGGTGGTACCTGAACCTCGGGATCACGGGGCTTCGGGTGCGGCTCGTCGAGGAGGCGCCGAAGGAGCTGGTCGTGAAGCACGTCCTCGCCGGCTCTCCGGCCGCCGGGAGGGTCCGGGTCGGCGACGTCCTGGTCGGCGCGGGGGGCCGGCCGTTCCGGACCGGGCACCGGAACGGCTACGGCATGGAGGTGTTCGGCGCCCACGGGCCGGTGCTCGAGTTCGCGGAGGCGCTCGAGGCGAGCCAGGGGTCGCGGGGGGAGGGCCGGCTCGAACTGCTCGTCCGGCGCGACGGACGCCGCAGGCGGGTCGCGCTGAAGGTCGGGCGGCGGTACGGGGCGTTCTCCGCGTCGTTCCCCGCCGACTGCGAGAAGAGCGCGCGGATCCTCGACGAGCTGCTCGGGTTCCTGCTCGACGAGCAGCGGGAGGACGGCTCGTGGGGGAGTCCGCCGCACGACACGTTCGCGCCGTTGGCGTTCCTGGCGAGCGGGAAGAAGGAGCACCGGGCGGCGGCCGAGCGGAACGCGCGGTACCACGCGAAGACGACCGCCGCGCGGGACGAGTCGTCGTTGATCCACTGGCGCTACATGGCGGCGGCGATCGTCCTCTCGGAGTTCCACCTCGCGACGGGCGCGGAGTGGGTCGTCCCCGAGTTGCAGGAGGTGATCGCGCTGCTCCACGCGAACCAGTACACGAGCCTCGCGCAGGTGAACCCGAAGGTGCGCGAGACCCACCCGAACTCCTTCCCGCGCGATCCGGCGGACTCGCACGGCGGCTGGGGGCACAACCCCGGCTTCGAGGGGTACGGACCGATCGCGATGCTGACCGCGCAGGGGGCGTTGGCGTTCGCGCTGGCGCACCGCTGCGGCGTCGAGATCGACCGGGAGCGGCACGACGCGGCGTACGCGTTCCTCGAGCGCGCGACCGGCAGGAACGGCTACGTCTGGTACGAGGACCAGGTCGCCGGCGACGACGACTGGGCGGACATGGGGCGGACCGGCGCGGCGGGGATCGCGAACTTCCTCGCCCCTTACCAGGAGAGCGCCTATCGCGAGCGCGCGCTCGCCCACGCCCGCGTG
>JAUIEL010000861.1 GCA_030428825.1 bacterium | reverse complement strand
GGAGGAGCTGGTCGAGCGGTCGCGGGCGCTCCTCCCGTCGGGCGCGGTGGGGCGCGCCGTCCGGGCGCTCGACGTCGGCACCGGGAGCGGGGCGATCGCCCTCGCGCTCGCGGCGGGGCGGCCGGATCTCGAGGTCGTCGCGCTCGACCGCTCCCGCGCCGCCGCCCGGTGCGCGGCCGCGAACGCGGCCCGGCTCGGCCTCGACGCGCGCGTGCGGGTGCTCCTCGGCGACGTGCGGACCCTGGCGCACACCTTCGCCCCGGAATCGTTCGATCTCGTCGCCTCGAATCCGCCGTACGTCGCGCCGGACGAGCCGCGTCTCGCGACCGAGCTCCGGCACGAACCGCGGCTCGCGCTGGTGGGGGAGGTCGGTCCGTTCCCCGCGGTCTACGCGCGCCTCGCCGCGGCGGCGGTGCGGCTGCTGCGGGCCGGAGGGGCGCTCTGCGTGGAGATCGGGGCGGGGCAGACGGCGGCGGTCCGGGAGACGATCGAGGCGACCGGCGCGTTCTCGCCGGTCGCCGTCGCCGCCGATCTGGCGGGGGTGGAGCGGGTCCTCTCCGCGGTCCGCGGCGCGCGGACGGGCTGACGGAGAGAGGACGCGACGAGATCCGGCGTCACCGCCGGGCGCCGCGCGACGTCTCCTCAGTCGATCCCGTCGAGGCGCTCCTCGATGAACGACTGGAGCGCCGAGCGGGACTCGCGGGCCATGTCCGTGAGGAAGACGGCGATCTCGTACTGGTCCGGATCCTCGCGGCACGGTTCGCTCCGGACGACCGCGCCCGTCAGCTCGAACGCGTACGCCGGCGAGCGGCGGTCGGGCCGGGCCGGGAGGGAGAGCCGCATGCCGAGGATCGTCATCTCGGGGATCGGCCGGTTCGACGTCAGGAGGAGGCCCGACATGCTCATGTTCTTGACGGTCGCCTCGAATCCCCCGTCGGCGGCGGTCACCTTCGCCGGGAGGTTCGTGTCGACTCGGGGCTTGCCTCGACGGTTCTGCACTCGCTCGGTCATCAGTGGGGCCCCCTGGGCGCACTCGCGCCGGCCGTGCCGCGTTTCCACCGGTTCTCATCGGCCGGATCCGGTCTCCGGCTTGAACGGAATCCGGGGTTCCGTCCCGACTCCGACGGGGTCCGGGCGTCCCTGGCAACGCCCCTGGCGGGCTGCTACGATCACCCTCTTCACCGACACCCGGGGGTCAAGATGACGAACCTGAACAAGGTCTTCCTCATGGGGCGCCTCACGCGCGACCCCGAACAGCGGTTCATCTCCAGCGGCCAGGCGGTCACCAACCTCGGGATCGCGGTCAACCGGACGTTCACCACGAACGGCGAGAAGCGCGAGGAGACGACCTTCGTCGACGTCGAGGCGTGGGGACAGCGCGGCGACCTGATCGCGAAGTACCTGAAGAAGGGGAACCCGATCTTCATCGAGGGGCGCCTGAAGTTCGACACCTGGGAGTCGAAGGAGGGGGAGAAGCGCTCGAAGCTGCGCGTCGTCCTCGACAACTTCCAGTTCATCGGAGGCGGCGCCCAGCGCTCCGACCAGCAGGAGGAGCAGCTCGACCCGTCGCACTTCGGGATCGACCCCTCCGGCGGCGGTTCGGCCGAGGCCGGCGGCGGCGGCGGCGGCGACGACGTCCCGTTCTGAGCGACGCCGTGAAGGTGACCGTCCGCCTCTTCGCCGCGCTGCGCGAGCAGCTCGGCGCGTCGTCCCTCGAGGTCGAGGTCGGGGACGGATCGACCGTCGCCGACGTCGTCGACCGGCTCGCCGACCGGCACGCGGGGCTCCGCGAGCACCGGTTCGCGACCGCCCTGAACCAGCGGTACGCCGACGCGTCGGCCGCGGTCGGCGACGGGGACGAGGTCGCCCTGATCCCTCCGGTCTCCGGCGGCTGAGGCGGCCGGTGATCGAGATCGTCGACCACCCGATCGACGTCCACGCGCTCGTCGCGACCGACGCCTCCGGCGCGTCGGGAGGACTCGTCCTCTTCCTCGGCACGGTCCGGAACCGGACGGGAGGGAAGGGCGTCGTCCGGCTGGAGTACGAGGCGTACGGCGAGATGGCCCGCTCCGAGCTCGAGACGATCGTCGCCGAGGCGAAGCGGCGCTTCGAGATCGACTCGGTCGACGTCGTCCACCGCGTCGGTACGCTCGGCATGGGCGAGATCGCCGTCGCGATCGCCGTCCGCGCCCCGCACCGCGGCGCCGCCTTCGACGCCTGCCGCTACACGATCGACACCCTCAAGGAGACGGTGCCGATCTGGAAGAAGGAGTTCTTCGAGGACGGCGCCGTCTGGGTCGGCGACCGACCC
>JAUIEL010000860.1 GCA_030428825.1 bacterium | reverse complement strand
TCCCCCGCCCGGTTGACCCCCCATCGGCGATCGGAGCCATCCACGAGCCGCCCGGACGGCGTATCCTCGCCGGAGGGCCACCTGCCCGGCGAGCTCGCATGAACGACCTCTTCGAACACCTGCTCCGTCGCGCGCGGCTCGGGGACGCGGACGCCCTCGAGGAGCTGCTCGCCCGGCACCTCGACCCGCTCCGGGCGTTCGTGCGGCTGAAGAGCGGCCGCCTGGTGCGCGAGCGGGAGTCGTGCTCGGACCTGGTGCAGTCGATCTGCCGGGAGGTCCTGGTCGACATCTCCGAGCTCGACTGCGAGGACGAGTCCGCCTTCCGGAGCTGGCTCTTCTCCGTGGCGTTCAACAAGATCCTCCATCGGGTCGAGTACCTGAACGCGCAGAAGCGGGACGCCGCGCGCGAGGTCCCGCTCGAGGGGGCCCCGAGCGCGGTCGACGTGCTCCGGACGTACGGCACGCTCGCCACCCCGTCGCGCCACGCCGAGGCGGCCGAGGAGATGGCGAGGATCGAGGCGGCGTTCGACCGCCTGCCGGAGGAGGACCGGGCCCTGATCCTCGAGGCGCGGCTCGTCGGGCGCTCGGCGCGGGAGATCGCGCACGACCGGGGGAAGAGCGAGGAGGCGGTTCGGAAGGCGCTCTCGCGGGCCCGGGCGCGACTCGGGATCCTCCTCCGTCCTCCGGCCTGAACGAGCCCCGTCCCGAGGCGCCGCCGCGCGTAGAATCCTCCCGCCTCTTCCCCCGGGAGTTCCGCCGTGACGTTCAAGGGCTTCGTCTTCACCGCGCTCGCCGTCGTCTTCGTCGCCTCGGTCGGCCTCCGCGCGTTCGTCGGCGACGACGCCTCCCCCTCCGGCGCGACGACCGTCACCGACGCGCTGAAGACGTCGGGGAGCGCGGGCGACGGCCCGGGCGACTCGTTCCTCCCCGGCCTCGGCGGAGGGAACGGCGCTTCGCTCCCGTCGGCCGCCTCGGGCGACGCGAGCGACGACGGCGGCGGGAAGCTCGCCGACTACCTGCCGTACCTGACCGAGGGGAGCTTCTTCGCGATCATCGGCTTCGCCCTCGGGTACGCCTCGCGGAAGGTCGTGAAGCTCCTGCTGATCCTCCTCGCCGGGTTCTTCCTGCTGGTCCAGGGCCTCTCGTACGCGGACGTCGTCCACGTCGACTGGCAGAAGGCGATCGACCTGGTGAACGGCTGGATCCTGAACCTGAAGGAGAACGACACGATCGGCGAGGTCCTGAAGGACAAGATCCCGACCGCCGGGGCGCTGACCGCGGGGTACCTCCTCGGCTTCCGGAAGGGCTGACCAGCGGAGGGCGGGCGGACGCTCAGAGCCGGAACCGAACCCGGAGGAGCGCCGTCAGCAGGAGGACCGCCCCCGCCTGGTGGGCCGACGCCATCGGGATCGGGACGCCGTGGACGAGCGTCACGACGCCGAGCGTCGCCTGGAGGAGCGCCGCCGCGAGCGCCAGGTGCGTCGCGCGGCGGGCCGGCCCCGGCGGACGGCGCCGCGCGGCGAACCAGAACGCGCCGATCAGCAGGACGACCAGGTACGCCAGGTGGCGGTGGACGAACTGGACCGTCGCCACGTTCTCGAACAGGTTCGCCGCGCCGAGGTCGGGGCGCCAGAACCCGGCGGGGACCCAGCTCCCGCCCATGTCGGGGAACGTGTTGAAGTAGTAGCCGGCGCGGGTGCCGGCCACGAAGGCGCCGCTGGTGATCATCAGCAGCACCAGCGCCACGAGCCCGGTCGCGGCCCGACGCAGCGCGGGCGTCGCCGCCGGATCCGCCTCGACGCCGCGCAGCCGCCACGCCAGCCCGAGCATCCAGGTGTAGAGCGCGACCGCCAGCATCAGGTGGAGCGCCAGACGGTACGGGCTGACGCGCGGCTCGTCGATCAGCCCGCTCTTCACCATGATCCACCCGACGAACCCCTGCAGGCCGCCGAGGAGGAAGATCGCGGCGAGCGTCCACGCGAGACGCCGGCCGAGCCGTCTCCGGAGCAGGAACCAGAGGAACGGCAGCAGGAAGACGACGCCGATCAGGCGCGCCACCACCCGGTGCGCGAACTCCATCCAGTAGATGAAGCGGAACCGCTCCATCGACAGCTCGGGATGGAGCCGCCCCTCGGGGGTGTCCATGTACTTGTCGTACGCGTCCTGCCACGCCGCCTCGCTCATCGGCGGGACGACGCCGGTCACCGGCTTCCACTCGGTAATCGACAAGCCGCTTTCGGTCAGGCGGGTGATGCCGCCCACCGCAACGATCAGGGTGACGAGTCCGGCAACAACCAACAGCCAGCGCGCC
>JAUIEL010000859.1 GCA_030428825.1 bacterium | reverse complement strand
CCAGCTCGACCTCGCCGTCTTCGCGGGCCAGACGTTCGCGATCCAGATGCTCGCCGCCGACGCCGCCGCGCCGTTCGGCGTCGCGATGTCGAACGGGGTCGAGCTCGAGGTCGGGTTCTGACCGCGGGTCACCGATCCCCGTCTCGCGACCAGCGCGCGCGCACGTCGCGCCAGTCGTACACCTGGAACGTGCGGTCGTCCGACATCGCCACGAGCAGGCCGCGGGGGAACCGCGGGCCGAGCGGGATCGCGGTCGCGTCGCTCCCGTCGCTCTCGACGGTCGAGAGGGGGACGACCGCCAGGCGGGCGTGCGGCGGGCGGCGCGAGAAGACGTGGAAGCGTCCGGCCGCCTGGTCGGAGACGAGGAGGACGCCCCCCTCGGGGCCGAACGGGTAGAGGGAGATCCCCTCGCGGTCCTCGGCGAACCCGTCGGTCCCGAACCGGGCGCGCTCGAGGTCGGCGTCCGGGGCGTCCGGGTCGGCGGCCCACTTGTGGACGCCGACCGCCTCCTCGGAGTAGTACACCTCGCCGAGCTCGTCGTCGACGCAGACCGCCTCGACCTCGTTCCCCTCCCCCTCGATCGTCGGGTGCGCGGGGCCGCTCCAGGACCCGAAGCGGCGGACGACGACCGCGCGGACCTTCCCGTCCCCGTCGTCCTCGAGCCGGTACTGCCAGAGGAGCGCGTCGGTCGGCCCGACCTTGCGGGAGAGGATCGCGAAGACCGCGCCGTCGCTCGGGCGCCGGTAGAGGGCGACCCCCATCGGGCGGCGGTCCGGTTCGCCGGCGAAGACCGCGATCCCGCCGCGGTCGAGCGGGGCGAGGTCGGGGAGGCGGAAGACGCGCATCCGGCCGCCGTCCCGCTCGGTCACCACGGCGACGTCGACCGTCCCGCCGTCGAGGCGGAGGTCGTACTCGACGTCGACGTTGTTCGGGCGCGCGAGCCCCTCGACGGTGAGCTCCGGGCGGCGCCTGCCGTCGAGGCCGAACGCGAAGAGTCTTCCGCCCTTGTCGGTGCCGAGGAGGAGCGAGCGCGTCGGGTCGTCCCGGTCGATCCAGATCGCCGGGTCGTCCGAGTCGTCGACCACCGGCTCGGTCACCAGCGTCGGCCGCACGGGCGCCGGTGCGTCGGCCGCCGCGCCGGCGACCGCGAGACAGAGGGCCGCGGCGAGGAGCATGGTTCGGCCTCCGAGGCTCGAGACGGGATCGGGGACGCGAGCGTAACGCTCGCGTCCCCTCGCGGGCGGAAGTCGCGCTACTTCGGCGCGGCGACCTTCGCGCCCTGCGTGCCGACGAAGCCGTCGGGCGTCGAGGCGTCGGCGTAGAACGCCTGGAAGTGGAGCGCGAACCCGGCGGGGATCGCGGGCGTCGGCGGGACGAGGATCCCGGCGAGCTGCTCCCCGTTCGCGTCGAGCTGCAGCGGGATCGTCAGCGGCAGGAGCGGCAGCGCGAGGTTCAGCGGGCAGCTCCCGGCGAGGAGCGCGTCGGCGCCGCCGGACGTCAGGATCAGCCCCTGCGCGAACGGGAGGCCGCCGTCGAGGTCGAACGTGACCGTCTCGTTCGCGACGAGCGCGCCGGTGACCACGAGCTCGGCCGGCTGGCCGTTCGACCCGACGCACGAGTCGCCGTAGTTCCGGGTCGTCGGCACCAGGAAATAGACGTAGTTCGCCTCGTTGTCGCTCCCCTGCTGGACGAGCACGATCGTGCCGTCCTCCGGGAGGGAGGCGCAGCTCTCGAGCTGGAGGACGTGCGGCGCGCCCTGGACGAGGCCCGGATCGAGGAGCGGGTTGCCGAACGGGACGTCGTTGACGGTGAGCGGTTCGTACCCGACGAGGTTGCCGTCGAGGTCGAACGCCTGCAGTCCGGGGTGGTTGTCGTCGAGCGTCACGAGGAGGACGCCGCCCTCGCCCTGGAAGGCGCGCGGGAACGTGTCGACGTCCGCGAGGAGGGTGAGCCCCTTCGGCGCGCCCTGCTGGGCGGCGTCGATCGCGCCCGCGATCGGGAAGAACCCGAGGTGGGTCCCGGTCGCGCCGAACTTCTCGATCGAGAGGCCGTTGAACGTGACGTCCTCGTGGATCGTGTAGAAGACGCCGTTGTGGTAGACGATGTCCTCGAGCCCGTCGTTCGGCGGGTCGATGCCGAAGCCGCCGGTGGTCGTCTGCGTCGGCGTCACGCCCGAGATGTCGTACGCGTTCAGCTCCTCGGTCTCGGTGTTCGCGACGACGAGGCCGCCGTTCGCGCCGATCCCGACCGATCCGGTGTTGATCGTGAGCCCGCCCGGGTCGAGGTCGAAGTCGTTCGGCGCGGGTTGGCCGAACACGTTACCGG
>JAUIEL010000105.1 GCA_030428825.1 bacterium | reverse complement strand
GGTTCGCGCGCGCGCTCCACGCGCTCCCGCACCCGGAGAAGGTCGTCGTCGCCGGGAACCACGACTTCCTCTTCGAGCGGGACCCGGACCGGGCGCGGGAGCTCCTCGGCGACGTCCGGTACCTGTGCGACGAGGGCGTCTCGATCGACGGCCGGTCGTTCTGGGGCTCGCCGTGGCAGCCGGAGTTCTGCGACTGGGCGTTCAACCTCCCGCGGGGCGCGGCGCTCGCCGAGAGGTGGGCGCTCGTTCCGGACGCGACCGACGTCCTCGTCACGCACGGCCCGCCGCGCGGCGTGCTCGACGTCACGGTCTCCGGGGAGGCGGTCGGGTGCGACGATCTGGCGCGGGAGCTCCGGCGGATCGCGCCGCGCCTGCACGTCTTCGGTCACATCCACGAGGCGCACGGCCGCGTCGACGCGGACGGCACGATCTTCGTGAACGCGTCGATCTGCGACGTGCGCTACGCCGCGGTGCACCGGCCGATCGTCGTCGACCTCTGACCCGGCCGCCCCCGCCGTTCCGCCTTCCCATCCAACCTCGAGACGCAGGAATCTCCGGGAGTTTCGAACCACCGGCGGCCGCGAATCGTCGACTGTGTGCAGCCCCCACCCCGACGACAGGTGCTCCGTCCCCGACGGAGCGAAAGGATCCCCCTCATCATGTCGAAGAAGCCACTCCTCGCGCTCGTCGCCGCGACCGCGCTCGCGCCCCTCGCCGTCTCGCAGCAGGTGCGACTCCGGGTCACCGTCGAGAACCTCTCCCCCGTTCAGGGGACCCACCTCTCGCCGCTCTGGGTCGCGTTCCACGACGGGACGTTCGACGTCTACGACGACACGGTCGCGGCGAGCGCGGCGCTGGAGAGCATGGCCGAGGACGGCGACTCGAGCGGACTGGCGGCCGCGTTCGTCGGCGCCGCCTCGGGTCAGGCGCACGGTCTCCTCGGGAGCGGGTCGATCGCGCCCGGCGGCACCGCGGCGACCGACTTCCTGCTCGACCCGACCACCACCACCGCGCGGTTCGGAACCCTGGTCGGCGCGGTGCTCCCGAGCAACGACGCGTTCGTCGGGAACGCGGACCCGCTCGGCGTGCCGATCTTCGACGCCGGCGCGAACCTCGTCGCGACCAACCTCTTCCTCGACGGCGGGGACGTGTGGGACGCCGGGACCGAGGTGAACGACGAGCTCCCCGCCAACACCCAGTTCTTCGGGCAGGAGACCCCGGGCGCGGGGGCGGACGAGGGGGGCACGGTCGGACTCCACGGCGGATTCAACGCGGCGGGGTCGGGCGGGATCCTCGACGACCCGTCGTTCTCCGAGGGGGACTTCACCGAGTCGGGCTACCCGCTGCTGAAGCTCCGGTACGCGGTCGCCGACGCGGTGACGGAGGCGCGCGAGCACACGGTCTCCCTGGACGGGGACGCCGTCGTCCCGGCGGTCTCGACCAAGGCGACGGGGAACGGGTCGTTCGACCTCGTGATCGGCGGCACGACGATGTCGTACGAGGTGAAGTTCCCGAAGAAGAAGCTGAAGAAGGTGACCGGCGCGAGCCTGAACCTCGGCGCGGTCGGCGTCGACGGTCCGGTCGTGGTCGAGCTCTTCTCCCCCGACTCCGCGCAGAAGAAGCTGAAGAAGCTGAGCGGTTCGATCACGTCCGCGGACCTCGTCGGGCCGTTCGCCGCCATGCCGCTCGACGCGCTCGTCGGGGCGATCGCGGACGGCGACGTCTACATGGTCGTCACCACGACCAAGAATCCGGACGGCGAGATCCGCGGTCAGCTCGAGCTCTCTCCCTGACCGCGGTCCCGCGCGCCGCGGGCGCGGGGGCGGTCAGCGGCCGTCGAGGTAGCCGAGCTCGCGGAGCGCGTCGCGGTCCGCGTCCGAGAGGCGGCGGTCGACGTCCCGGGCCGTCTCCGAGAACCAGCGATCGATCGCGGCCTCGAGCGCCGCGGCGACCCGCGGCCGCTCGGCCCGGACGTCGACGAGTTCGCCGGGGTCGCGCTCGAGGTCGAAGAGCTGCAGGAGCGTCCCTCGATCCTCCGGTCCCCGGGCCCAGTCGGGGTACAGCTCCTGCTTCCGCCGCCGGTCGACGAGTTTGAACCCGCGCTCGTCGACGACGGCGGCGGCGCGGCGGGAGTAGCCGAACACCTGCCGCCGCGCGGGCGTGCGGCCGCCGACGAGGTTCTCGCCGTGCACGTCCGGCGGGACCGGTCGGCCGACCGCGGCGAGGATCGTCGGCACGAGGTCGAGGTTCGCCGCGAGCCCTCCGCGCCGCGCCCCGGCCGGGAACCCGGGGCCGGCGAGGATCAGCGGCACCCGCCAGACCTCGTCGTGGAAGCACGAGCCGTGCGCCCGCTCGAGCAGGTCCTCGATCCCCAACCCCATGCCGGTGGGGGACTGCCGGATCCAGACCCGCAGGTCTTCCGGGTACCTCGGGTGTTCGTACAGCTCCTCGCCGTGGTCCGACGCGAGGACGATCAGCGTGCGGTCGAGCTCGCCGCGCTCCTCGAGGAGATCGATCAGCGCGCCGACGGCGTGGTCCATGGTGAGCACCTCCGCGTCGTAGAGGTTGCTCTGGTCCCGGATGCTCACGGCCGCCTCGTCGAGCGTCGCCGTCCGGGCCGCCTCGGGTTCGAAGGGGACCGGCGACTCGACGCGGGACCATCGCTCGCGGAGCGGTTCCTCGTCGACGCGCGGTCGCCCGTCGAACCGACGGAAGCGCGCCGGCGGCGCGTACGGGGTGTGGGGATCGGTGGCGTGCAGCCAGGCGAAGAAGCCGCGCTCGGGCGCTCGCGTCTCCTTCCGCCACCGGGCGTGCCAGGCGGCGAAGCGCTCGACGACGGTCGCGGTGCGCCCACCCCGGATCGGCGCGTCGAAGTGATCGAAGCCTCGGTCGAACCCGCGGTCGTGCGCGAGCACCGGGTTCCCCACGAACGCCGCGGTCGTGAGCCCGGCGTCCCGCAGCCGCTCCGCCAGCACCGGTCGGTCCGCCGGCAGCCGCTCCTCCTCGTCGGAGACGTACAGGCCGGTCATCAACGAGAGCATCGACGGGCCGGTCCACGTCCCCTGCGCGAACGCCGACTCGTAGAGCGTCCCGCGCGCCGCGAGCGCGTCGATCCGGGGGGACGTCGGACGGGGGGAGCCGTAGCCGCCGAGGCGGTCCGCGCGGAGCGTGTCGACGACCAGCAGGAGGACGTTCGTCGGACGCTCGACCGGCGGCTCCGAACAGGCGGCGACGACGGCGACCGCGAGGGCGAGCGCGAGCGACCGGAGCGGACGGCGGGGAGACATCGCTCCTTGATACCCGATCCGGGCGGTCCGGCGGCCGGCCGGGCGGACCGACGGTTTCTACAATCCGCTCGCTCCGGTCGGCATCGAGCCGTCCTCGAACGCGCGGTCCCCGCTCGCACGGCTCCTCCGGACGATCCCGCGGCTTGGCACCCGGCTTGCATTCCGGGACGGCGGCCGCCGCCCCCGACGGCCGAACGACCAGGGAACGGCGGAAGAGCGACGGAAAGGAACTCCCGTGAGCAGGTCCGACCGGAAGGACGAGTTCGACGTGATCGTGATCGGCAGCGGCGCGACCGGGCAGTCGGTCGCCTTCGCGGCGCGCGAGGACGGCCGGTCGGTCGCCGTCGTCGAGGAGCGGACGCTCGGCGGGACGTGCCCGAACCGCGGGTGCGACGCCAAGAAGGTGTACGTGAACGCCGCGGAGGCGTTCGAGGCGACGGTCCGCCTGGCGGGGAAGGGGATCCGGACGACCGACCTCTCGATCCGCTGGGACGAGCTCCTCCGGACGAAGCGGTCGTTCGTCGACCCGATCCACGACGGCACCGCCGAACGGCTCCGCGAAGAGGGGATCGAGGTCGTCCTCGGCCGGGCCCGCTTCGTCGAGCCGCACGCGCTCGACGTGGGAGGGCGTCGCCTGACGGCGGAGCGGATCGTCGTCGCGACCGGGAGCCGCCCGGCGCCGCTCGAGTTCCCGGGCGCGGACCGGATGATCGACAGCGACGCGTTCCTCGAGCGCGAGTCGTTGCCGCGGCGGGTCTGCTTCGTGGGGGGAGGCTTCGTCTCGTTCGAGTTCGCGCACGTCGCGGCGCGCGCGGGGTGCGACGTGACGATCCTCCACCGCGACGACCGTCCGCTCGGCGGGTTCGACGAGCACGTCGTCGACGCGCTCGTCGAGGCGACCCGATCGATCGGCATCGAGGTGCGGCTCGGCCACGAGGTCCGGGCCGTCGAGGCGAGCGGCGGGGGGGAGCGGGTCACGGCGACCTGCGGCTCGGAGACGGTCCGGCTCGACGCCGACCTCGTGGTGCACGGCGCGGGGCGGGCGCCGAACGTCGAGTCGCTCGCGCTCGAGGTCCTCGGGATCGCGCCGACCGAGCGCGGTCTCCCGGTCGACGATCGCGCCCGATGCGTCGGGGCGCCGCACGTCCTCGCCGGCGGGGACGTCGCGGACGCGGGGCACCCGAAGCTGTTGCGCGTCGCGGCGTACCACGCGTCGGTGATCTCTTCCGTCCTGCGCGGGGAGGAGGACGGTCCGACGCTGAAGGACGTCCGGCCGGTCGGGGTCGTCTTCACCGCGCCGCGTCTCGCCGGGATCGGCCTCACCGAACGGGCCGCGCGCGAGCGCGGGTTCTCCGTCCGGGTCCGGACCGAGCCGGAGAAGACCTGGAAGCTGCTGCGCGAGTCGAACGCCCGGGCGTTCGCGTTCAAGACGATCGTCGACGACGAGACCGATCGCGTCCTCGGCGCGTTCGTCCTCGCCCCCGGGGCGGAGGCGCTGATCGATCTGATCGCCCTCGCCATCGATGCCGACCTGCCGGCCGACGCGCTGAAGCGGCCGCTGTACGGCTACCCCGCGCTCGGAGGGCACGTCGGCGCGATGATCCCGTGAGTTCCTCCTTGCCGAGGCACACATGTCACCATAAAGTCACGTCACTGACTGGCGACATGTCCCCCCCGGAGGATCCCCGATGTCCACCGCCGCCCGCCGCCTCGACGCCGCCGCCGCGACGTACGAGCTCCAGATCCGCGTCGACGCCCCGACCGAGCGCGTCTGGGAGATCGTGACCGAGAGACCGGACGAGTGGTGGGTCGACGACCTCCGGTGCGTCCCCGGCGGCTCGGAGATGATCCTCGACGCGCGGGCCGGCGGGACGCTGGTCGAGCGGAGCCCCGGCGGCGGGAGCCTCCTCTGGTTCACCGTGCTCGCCGTCGAGCCGGGGCGGGCTTTGCACCTCACCGGCTCGCTCGCCCCGCCGTACGGGGGGCCGGCGCAGACGTACCTGTGGCTCGCCCTCGAGGAGGACGGGGAGGCGACGGTCGTCCGGATGACGCACTCGCTCCACGGGTACGTGGCGGAGGGGAGCCTGGCGGAGATGGAGAGCGGATGGCGGCTCCTGCTCGAGAAGGGGCTGAAGCCCGCGGTGGAGGGCGGGGCCGGCTGATGGCCGCGGAGAACGCGGTCTGGAAGGCGCTCGCCGACCCGACGCGTCGCGCGATCCTCGACCTCCTCGCCGACGGCCCGAAGACGACGGGCGACCTCTGCTCCCGCTTCGACGCCGAGGCCGGCCCCGGCATCGGTCGGACCGGGGTGCTGAAGCACATCGAGGTGCTGCACGCGGCGGGGTTGGTCGTGGCCCGGCGGGAGGGGCGCGTGCGCTGGAACTTCCTGAACCCGGTCCCGATCCAGCAGGTCGCCGACCGCTGGGTCGGGCGTCACGTCCGGTCGCTCGCGACGTCGCTGCAGCGGCTGAAGGCGCTCTCCGAGGACCGGCCGGTCGCCGCGCGCCCGACCGGTCCGATCGTCGACGACCGGCCGGCCGCGCCGCTCGACGACGTCGCGCCGGCGGGGGAGTCGTTTCTCCTCGAGCCGGTCGACGCGGAGCGCGACGCGGCCGACCTGTTCGCGTGCTCCCACGGGAGCCCCGCCGACGAGGCGGTCTGGACGTACATGGGGTACGGGCCGTTCGCGGACGAGGCGTCGATGGCGACCTGGCTCCGCGGCTGCGCCGATTCGTCCGACCCTCGGTTCCTCACCGTGCGGGATCGGTCCGACGGTCGACCGGTCGGCATGGTCGCGTACCTGGCGATCGCGGAGGCGCACCGACGGGTCGAGATCGGACACATCTGGTACGGCCGGCGGGCGCACCGGACCGCCGCGAACACCGAGACCGCCTACCTCCTCCTGCGCGAGGCGTTCGCGCGCGGTTACCGGCGGGTCGAGTGGAAGTGCGACGCCCTGAATCAGCGGTCGTGCGAGGCGGCGCTGCGCCTCGGGTTCACGTTCGAGGGGATCTTCCGGCGGCACCTGATCGTGAAGCGCCGGAGTCGCGACACCGCCTGGTTCTCGATGCTCGAAGAGGAGTGGGAGGCCGCGCGGCCGGCGTTCGAGACGTGGCTCGCGTGGCGGGGCGCCGACCGGCCCTCCCTGACGTCGCTGCGCACGGCGTGACCGGGGCCGGCAGCCGGAGCCCCGGGGTCTCTCCGGCGGGCCCGGCGCCGACTCGCGAGAAATCCCCGATCTTCGTGTCCGTCCCGCGGCCGGCGCGTCGTTGCTGCGAGGGAACCGAGAAACGACACCCAAGGAGCCGACCGTGCGCCTCTCCCCCCTCCGCGTCCTCTCCCTCTCCTCCCTCGCCCTGGTCGCCGCGACCGCCTCCGCCAAGGAGATCGAGGTTCCCGACGACCACCCGACGATTCAGCTCGCGATCGACGCCGCCGGTCCCGGCGACACGATCGAGGTCGATGGAGGGACGTACTTCGAGACGGTCGTGATCCCGTCCGGAAAGGACGGGCTCCGGATCGAGGGGAAGGGGAAGGTGATCCTCGACGTCCACCCGAGTCAGACCCCGGCGAAGGACGCGGTCGTGGTGGTCGCCCACGACGTGACGATCGAGAACCTCGTGGTCCGGCACGCGCGCGGCGGGTGGGACGGCGTCCGCGTCCTCGGCGACCGGCTCCGGCTGGAGAAGGTCGTGGTGGAGGACGTCCAGGACTGGGCGGTCCAGCTCCTGCCGGGCGCCGTCGACCTCGAGATGAAGGACTGCCGCATCACCGACGCGCGGTACGGCGTCTACGCCTCCTCGGCCGGGAAGGTCCGGATCGACGACTGCACCTTCCAGCACGTCGAGCACCGCACGATCGACGTCCGCTCCTCGGACCTGCGGGTCGACGACTGCAAGTTCCAGGCGTGCGAGGATCCGATCCGCGCGGTGGACGGTCCGGCGAAGATCACCGACAACGAGATCGTCGGCTTCACCGGGTCCGGCATCGAGGTCGCGACGAGCACCGCCGCCTTCGTCGGGAAGAACGAGGTGAGGTCCGGCGCGCCGGGATCGCGCGGCATCGACCTCTCCTACGCGAGCGGCGCGAAGGTCGACGACAACGAGCTGGTCGACGTCGCCGGGGACGCGATCCTCGTCCGCGGGTCGTCCGCGGTGAAGGTCGACGACAACGAGGTGGTCCGGGCCGGCGGGCGGGGGATCGTCCTCGAATCGTCGTCCGAGTGCACGGTCACCGACAACTCGGTGAAGAACGGCGTCATGGACGGGGTCCTGCTGCTGGGCGCGTACGACTGCCTGGTGGCGGACAACTCGATCAAGGCGTGCCTGCGGGACGGGATCCGCTTCCTCGGCGGCGCCGGCAACCAGGCGATCGACAACCAGGTGAGGAAGAACGGCGGCGAGGGGCTCTGCAACACCGGCAGCGGCGCGGTCTGGCGGGAGAACTCGGCGAAGGGGAACCGAATCGACCTCGCGAACAGCGGCTCGGTCACCGTGAAGAGCAACTCGTACAAGTCCGGCGGCCCGAACGTGAAGCCTCAGGTCGAGGACTGAGTCGGTCTACCACCCGTCCGAGTCGCCGAACAGGAGGACCCGGTCGTGGTCGGTCGGGCCCAGCCACGCGGTCTCCGTGAATCGATGGGCGGCGGCGGGGGCATCGACGCGGACGACGTAGCGGCCGGGCGCGAACGGGAGCGGCGCGAGTCCGTTCCCCTGCGCGTCGACCTCGACGTCCGCCCACCACTCGTCGACGAGGCCCCCGTTCCAGGCCTCCAGGCGGACCCGGACCTCGACGGTCTCCGCTCGCGGCGAGCCGAGCCGGCGAGCGAGGGCGATCGGCAGCCACGCTCGAAAGGTCGGGCCGAGCGGCCAGTCGACGACCTCCCCGCCGTCCCCGGCGCCGAGGCGGAGCGCGTGTCCGTTCCAGCGGAGGACGGTCTCCCCCTCCGCCTCCCCCTCGACGAGGAGCGTCGCCGGCGCGGGCCCCGGGGTCGTCCGGACCGGGAGCGGCGCCCCGTCGGGCGTCGCCGCGATCACCTGCCGCGCGAAGGCGTCCCGGTCGGAGGGGACCTCGCCGAGGAGGCGAACGATCCGACGCCCGCGCGGCGACGGAGCGACGGGAACGGTCGTCGAACGCCCCGACTCGACCAGGACGCGATGCACCGACGGGGCGGAGTCCTCCGGCGCGGCGATCACGACGTACTCGCCGGGCCAGAGCGCGTCGAACACGGCGCGCCCGGCGAGCCCCGCCTCCTCCGCGACGAGTTCGAGCCCCGGGAACCGGACCGGATCCCCGACGCGGTGGATCGCGAGGTCGAGGCGCCGGTCGGCGAGGACGTCGATCGCGCCGACGCGTCGTCGCAGGGCGTCCGCGTCGACGGCGAGTCGCACCGGGCCGTCCCCCGTCCGCCACCGCGCGTCCGCGACGAGCGACCGGCCGCAGCGGAGCTCGACCACGCCGTCGAACCCCTCCGGGACCTCGAACGAGAACCGGGCGCTCGCGTCGATCGCGGCCCGCCGCTCCGCGACCCGGAGTCCGTCGGCGTCGTGCCACGCGCTCGCGACGGCCGGGATCGCGGCGAGGAACGCGACCGCGTCGCGGGCGGGCGCCGCGCCGTCGAGCGGGACGACCTCCCCGGAGAGGACCGACCGGGACGCGGGCGCCAACCGGAGCCGCTCCTCGAACCGGACCGGCTGTTCGCCGACGTCGAACGGGATCGCGAGGGGGAGGGCTCCCGGCGCCGAGACCTCGAGGCGGTGCGGACCGGCGTATCCGGAGGAGACGCGAAACCCGGTGACGACCGAGTTCGTCTCCTCGTCGACGACCGACGTCGCGCCGTCGCCGCCGGTGCGTACGAGTCGGATCGTCGCGTCCGGACGGTGGAGGCCGAGCGGCCCGACGACCTCCCCGCGCGCCACCAGCTTCGGGAGGACCGACGGCCCCGCGTCGGCCGGCTCGCGCGGCGGCGGACCCGCGCACGACGCCGAGAGGGCGAGGGCGGCGACCGCGAGCGGAATCCGGCTCGACGCGATCATCGAGGCCCCCGGGAGGGGCGGAGCGCGGCCCCCGGGTTCATTCGAGATGGAGCTGCACCGGACGCGTCGCCGCCGCGCCGAACGGGGCGAGCGGATCGTCGATCAGCGTCTGGAGGTAGACGTCGGCCGGCGTGGTCAGGGTCGGCGGGAGGTTCGCGGGGAGCGTCCAGCCTCCGCTCGCGCCGGTCGGGAGCGTGACGACCTGCGGCAGGACCGGCGCGTTCTGCAGGGAGCAGCCGGGCGTCACGGGGAGGACGCCCTGGCCGAGGCCGATCAGCGTGAACGACGTCCGGTTCGGCGCGGCGCCGGAGAGCGAGACCTGGATCGTCTCGCCGGGCGACGGGCAGCCGGCGCCGGCGAGCGTCGGCGCGACGCCGCCGGTGCCGGGGCAGTCGACGCCGTACGGCGCGAAGAAGCCGGGGCATCCGCCGGCGCACGCCCAGAGCACCATGTTCCCGAGCAGGACCGCGTGGTCCGCGTTCCCGAGCTCGAGGTCGTCGAGCATCTCCGCCTCGCCGAACACGAAGATCCGCCCGCCGGACGTGAAACCGGTCGCCGGCTCGAGCACCGCCATCACCGCGGCGCCGGCGCCGTCCTGTCCGAGGAGCGACGCCTGGCTCCCGAGCGAGAAGGTGCAGTGTCCGTTCAGCTGGAAGGTGGTGACGCCGGCGATCAGCGGGTGCGATCCGCCCGTCGTCGTGCCGGTGGCGAGCCCGGTCTGCCCGACGTAGCCGGTCACGCCGAACGGCGCGGTGAACGAGTCGTAGAACGGGAGCGCGATCTGCAGGCCGGACACGATCAGCGTCCCGCCGCCCGAGAGCCACGTCGACAGCGCGCCCTGCTCGGTGTTCGAGAGCGCCGGCGCCGCGTCGTCGAGGATCGACGTGAAGAAGACGTCGCACTGCGCGAGGTAGCCGGCGGTCAGCGTCGGCGTCCCGGCGAGCACGGTCCCGCCCGCGTTCGCGATCTCGTTCCGGAGCTTCCCCCAGTAGACGCCGTTGTCGAGTCGGAAGCCGGCCGGCTTGTGGATGCGGGACGCGTCGAAGCTCCCCCAGGCGCACGTCTGCGCCGGGGCGGCGGCGGCGAGGGAGAGCAGGAGGACGAGGACGGCGAGGACGCGACCGGTCATGGAGGGACTCCTTCGACGGGAGGTGGGCCGAGGCCCCCGATTCTCCTCCGCGAGCCGTCGGCGCGCAAGACGACGGGGCCGGCGGCCGCGTCTCGTCGGCGCGCGGCGCCCCTCAGTCCCACGGCCGCGAGAGGCGGAACGCGGCGTGGATGAGTCCGACGTGCGAGTACGTCTGGGGGAAGTTCCCGGACTGGCTCCCGTCCTCCGGAAGGATGTCCTCGGAGAAGAGGCCGAGGCCGTTGTCGAGCGCGAGGAGCCGGTCGAGCAGCTCGCGCCCCTCGTCGACGCGTCCGACCATGCCGAGCGCCTCGGCGAGCCAGAACGAGCAGACCGTGAACGCGGCCTTCGGGACGCCGAAGTCGTCCTCGACGTCGTACCGCCGGAGGAGCCCGCCGTCGATCGAGAGCTGGGCGCGGATCGTCTCGACGTGGGTCTTCGCGCGCGGGTCGTCCCCCTCGAGGAAGCCGAGCTGCAGGGCGAGGAGCATCGAGGCGTCGAGGTTCCGCACGCCGGCGGCCTGGGTCAGCACGCCGCGCTCGGCGTCCCAGCAGCGGTCGAGGAGGATCTCCCTGGCGCGGTCCCTCACCTGGGCGCCGCGCGCGGCGAGGTCGCGATCCCCGAGCTCCTCGGCGACCGTCACGACCGACCGCGCGCCCGCCCAGTGCATCAGGACGGTGAACGCGTGCAGCTTCTGCTCGCTCCGGAGCTCCCAGAGGCCCGCGTCCGGCTGCTCCAGTCGCGCCTCGATCTGCCGCAGGAGGTGGTCGATCAGCTCGCGCGCCCCCTCGACCCCCTCGGTCCCGACGAACCGCTTGTCGACGAGGAACCGCTTCACGGCGAGGATCATCTCGCCGTAGACGTCGTTCTGCACGTGCTCGATCGCCTGGTTGCCGATCCGCACCGGCTTCTCGCCGCGGTAGCCGTCGAGGTGGTCGAGGATCCGCTCCTCGAGGTCGGCCTCGCCGTTGATCCCGTACAGCGGCTGCAGGGCGTCCTTCCGGAGCGCGCAGAGGTCGCGGAGGAAGTTCAGGAACCGCTCCATCTCCTGCAGGTGGCCGAGCCGTTCCAGCGCGTTCAGCGTGAAGTACGTGTCGCGGAGCCAGCAGAACCGGTAGTCCCAGTTCCGGCCCGAGCCCGGGTGTTCGGGGAGGCTCGTGGTGGTCGCGGCGAGGAACGCGCCGGTGTCCTCGAACTGGTGCAGCTTCAGCGTCAACGCCGAGCGGATGACCGCCTCCTGGTAGTCGCGGGGGACGCGGGTCCGCTTCACCCAGCGGCGCCAGTACCGCACCGTCTCGCCGAGGAACCGGTCGAGCGTCGCCTCGAGCGGCGACTCGAGCGGCTCGCCCCAGGTGAGCGCGAGGTGCTGCTTCTTCACCAGCGAGAACGGACGCCCTTCCTGGACGTTCGTCAGCGAGAGGTCGGTCGTCAGCCGGAGCGGCGCGCCGAGGCCGGTGAACTCGATGTGGTTGCTGGCGATCCACGAGCCGGCGCGGCGGCGGCCGTAGTCGCCGACCGGTCGGCAGACGACCCGCACGACCGGTTGGCCGTCGAGCGGGCGGAGGAGTCGCATCAGCATCGACGGCTTGTAGTATCGCTCGTGCTGGCTGAAGCGCGGGGCGAAGTCGACGACCTCGAAGACGCCGTCCGCGGCCCGGAAGACGGTCCGGAGGACGTTGGTGTTCTCGAGGTAGTCCTGGACCACCTCGTGGGGGCCGTTCGGCACGACGCGGAACTCCCCGCCCCGGTCCTCGTCGAGGAGGCTCCCGAACACGAAGCTGCTGTCCATGCGCGGCCAGCAGAGCCAGCGCACGGCGCCGTCCTCGAGGAGGGCGCTGTAGGAGCAGTTGCCGATGATCGCGAGCGCCATGGTCCTCCGGGCGTCGGCGGTCCGCGGAGCGAACCGATTGGAACGGGAAGGTCGAGGATAGATGGCCGCGGACGTCGAGGGAACCGGACGGGGCGAGCGGCCGCGAGCGGCGAGCGAGGAACGCGACCCGGCCGCGCCGCGCCGCGCCCTGGTCGTCGTGTCGAACCGCCTGCCGGTGCGGGTGACCGACGACGGGTCGGGCGGGCGGCGGATCGTGAAGAGCTCCGGCGGCCTGGCGTCGGCGCTCGCCGGCGTGACGCGGGAGGACGGCTTCCTCTGGATCGGGTGGCCCGGGATCGCGGTCGCGGGCGAGGACGCCGACGGGCTGGCCGTCGAGCTGGCGCGCGACCAGCTCTTCCCGGTCCCGCTCGACGACGAGGACGTCGCGCTCTTCTACCACCGGTTCAGCAACGGCGTCCTCTGGCCGCTGTTCCACTACTTCACGGCCGCGGTCGACCACACCGAGGAGGCGTGGCGGCGCTACGTCGACGTGAACCGGCGCTACGCCGAGACGGTCGCCGCGCAGGCCCCGCCGAACGCGCTGGTCTGGGTCCACGACTTCCACCTCGCGCTCGTCCCGCGCTACCTCCGCCACCGTCGCGACGACGTGGCGATCGGCTTCTTCCTCCACATCCCGTTCCCCTCGTCCGAGATCTACCGACTGCTGCCGAGCCGGGCGGAGCTGCTGGAGGGGATCCTCGGCGCGGACTACGTCGGCTTCCACACCAGCGATTACTCGCGGCACTTCCGCTCGTCGTGCCTCCGCGTGCTCGGGCTCGAGTCGACCCCGACCGGCGTGGTCCACGAGGGACGGACGGTCGGGCTCGGCGTCGATCCGATCGGCGTCGACGTCGGCGGGTTCCGCGAGGTGTTCGAGCGTCCGGAGACGGAGCGCCGCGAGGAGGAGGACCGGGCGCGCGCCGACACCCGGCGCGTGATCCTCGGCGTCGAGCGGCTCGACTACACTAAGGGCGTCCCACACAAGCTGCGCGCGTCCGAGCGGTTCCTAGAGCGCGACCCGTCGCGCGCGGAGCGCGTGG
>JAUIEL010000104.1 GCA_030428825.1 bacterium | reverse complement strand
GGCCGACGGCGCCGCGCGCGAGGGCGCGGGCGAGTCCGACGTGCTCGGCGTCCGGCTCCTCCATCCACGGGAGGCCGTGCCGGTTCCCGTACAGCCGGAGGATCAGCGCGACGACGACGAGGAGCGCCCCGAGGGCGAGCGCGGCCCGGGGCCGGTCGTCGGTCGGCGCGGCGGCTCGGTCCAGCATCCGCCGCGCGCTACGCCCGGAGGACGCGGTCCATCCGGTCGGCGATCTCCTTCAGCCGTTCGCGACCGCCGCCGCCGACCTCCGCGCTCGCCCACCCCTCGAACCCGATCTCGTCGAGCGCGGCCATCACCCGCGGCCAGTCGGAGTCGCCGTCGCCGATCTCCGCTTCGAACCCCTTCCAGAGCCCCTCCTCGTTCTGCTTCTTCCGGCTGTAGTCCTTGACGTCGAGCTTCAGCACGCGGTGCCCCAGCGTCCGGACCCAGTGCTCGGGCCACGCGTAGCGCACGAGGTTCCCGACGTCGAGGTACCAGCCGATCGCGTCCGACTCGAACGCGTCGACGTACCGCGCCGCCTCGAGCGGGGAGAGGAGGAATCCGTTCCAGACGTTCTCGATCGCGATCTTCACGCCGAGCTCCTCGGCGAGCGGCACGACCTTCCGGAGCTCGGCCTGCGAGAGGCGGTACGCGTCCTCGTACCGCCAGTCGCGGTTCACGACGGCGGGGACCACGAGGAGCGTCGACGCGCCGAGCGTCTTCGCGTCCCGGAGACCCTGCTCGATCGCCAGGCGTCCCGCGGTGCGGACCGCCTCGTCCGGGTGGTTCAGCGGCTGTTGCCAGTGGCGCGAGCCGACGACGCCGGGGAGGGCGAGGCCGGTCGCCTCGGAGGCGGCGACCAGCTCGGCGAGGTCGAGGTCGGACGGCGCGCCCGGCTCGACGCCGTCGAAGCCGACCTCGCGCAACACGCGGAACCGCTCCTCCCACGTCCCGTCGAGCCGGACCATCGACAGCTTCAGCGCCTTCCGGATCTTCCGGACCTTCCGGGGGGGCGGCGCGGCGGCCGCGTCCTCGGCGTCCCGCGCGGGGAGGCGGCGCGTCGCGAGGAGGGAGGCCGCGACGCCGGCCGCGCCCCCGAGGAAGGCGCGCCGATCGACGGACGGACGGCCGGCCATCAGACGAACTTCGTCCGGCCGGGGACCGGGACGTCCTTGGCGGCGAGGTCGCCCCACTCGTACCGGTCGGGACCGAGCCGCTCCTCGGACGCCATCGCCCGGTCCCAGGTGATCACCTGCCCGGTGTACGCGGCCATGCGGGCCATGATCGCGAGCATCGTGCTCGTCGTCATCCAGACCCCGTCGTTCTTGTACGGGCCCTCGCCCCGGATCGACTGGAACAGCTCGTCGTGCTCCTGCTGGTACATGTCGTTCCCCTCCCCCTCGTACTCCCACGGCGTCTCCCCGTCGATCGTGAACCGGTTCGCCCAGCCGTTGATCACGCCGTTCCCCTTCGACCCGTACCAGTAGTCGTTGTTCTCGGTGGCGCAGTTCGCCATCTGCCGGCACATGTGGAACGCCTTCTTCCCGCCGGCGTAGTCGAACGTGACGCCGAAGTGGTCGTAGATGTTCCCGGTCTCCTCGCCGAACCGCGCCTGCCGGCCGCCGACCGCGACGCACGACTCGGGCGGCGCGTCCCCGAACGTCCACGCCTGCTTGTCGAGCGAGTGGACCGCCTGCTCGACGACGTGGTCGCCCGACAGCCAGTTGAAGTGCTGCCAGTTCCGGAGCTGGAACTCCATCTCGGACCAGCTCGGGTCGCGCTTCGAGGTCCGGAGCGGCGAGGCGTTGTACGTCGAGTAGAACGCGCGGACGTCGCCGAGCCGGCCGGCGTGGAGCTGTTCGTAGAACGCGCGGTGCTTGACGTTGTACCGCCAGCAGAACCCGCAGACGAGCGACAGCTTCTTCTCGCGCGCGACGGCGACCGTCTCGAGGACCGAGCGCGCGCCGGGCGCGTCGACGGCGACCGGCTTCTCGCAGAAGACGTGCTTCCCCGCCTCGATCGCGGCCTTCAGCATCGCGGGGCGGAAGTGGGGGGGCGTCGCCAGCACCACGACGTCGATGTCGGTCGCGAGGAGCTTCTCGTAGGCGTCGAACCCGACGAAGCGGTGGGCCTCGTCGACCCGGAGGCGGTCCGCCGCGGACTCTCCGAGGTGGGCGGCGAGGTTCTTCAGCGTCCGCTCGCACTTGTCGGCGAAGACGTCGGCGACCGCGGTGAGGACCTGGTTCCCCGGCGCCTGCAGCGCCTGCGCCGCCGCGCCGGTCCCGCGGCCGCCGCAGCCGACGAGGCCGACCTTGATCACGTCGTCGATCGGCGCCGCGCCGACCCGCCGCGCCAGCACCAGCGGGGTCATCGCCGCCGCCGAGCCCAGGAAGAAGTCGCGGCGCGTCACGCCCGCGCCGCCGTCGCTCTCGTTCCGCTGCCGCATCTCGTCCTCGCGCGCTGTCGCCGCCGCCCGTCCGGGCGGCGTCATCGTCCGTTCGTGTCGTCCTCGGTCGCGTCGTCGTCGCCCTCGTCGCCGGACGCGGCGCCGTCCGCCGGAGCGTCCTCGCAGACGACCCGGAACCCGACGAAGCCGGCGTCGCAGAGCCACCAGACCGACTTCGGGATCTGGGGGTCGCTCGCGTTCCAGAGCCGCGACGGCGCGCGGCGGGCGTCGCACGTCAGCCGGTCCGCGCCGTCGACGTACGAGCCGCCCTTCACGACCGCCTTCCCGTCGCGGCCGGTCACCCATTCGCAGACGTTGCCGTGCATGTCGTGGAGGCCGAACCGGTTCGGCGCGAGCGAGCCGACGGCGTGGGTCGCGTGGTCGGCGTTCGCCTTGAACCAGGCGTGCCGGGCGAGCGCCTCGACGTCGTCGCCGCACGAGAACGCCGCCGTGCTCCCGGCGCGGCACGCGTACTCCCACTCGTCCTCGGTCGGCAGGCGGTAGCGGCGGCCGGTCTTCCTCGTCAGCCAGTCGCAGTACGCCTCCGCCCCCTTGTGGGCGATCGACATCGCCGCGTACCCGGCGTGGCCGAACCCCCGGTCGGCGTTGATGTACGGCTTGGTCGGCCGCGACTCGGCGTCGACCTCGACCGCGGCCGGCCCGTCGAGCCCGAAGACGAAGACGTCGTACGCGTCCCACGTCACCTCGGTCCTCCCGATCCAGAACGGCTCGACCTCGAGCGCGCGCTTCCCGCCCTCGGCGTCGGCGGCGTCGACCTCGAGGCGTCCCGCCTCGATCCTCACCATCTCGAACGAGACCGTCGTCCCGGCCAGGGTCTCGACGTACGACTCCGGCGCCGGTTCGTCGGCGGGGGGCGCGGGCGCCAGGGCGAGGAGGGCGACGGCGGCGAGGGGCGGAAGCGGCATGCGGGCGGGCTCGCGGGTCGGGGCTCGGTCTTCGATCGGTCGGGGGACGGACGAGCATAACAGCCGCCCCTCGCCGGACGCACTTCGCACCGCGCCGTCGGCTCCGTATAAGGAGTGCGACGTTTCCGCAAGCTCCGGAGCGCCATGCGTCCTCTCCTCGCCGCCGTCCTCCTCTCCGTCGTCCTCCCCGCCCCGGCCGTCGCGGCGCCCGAGCGGTACGAGTACCGGAAGATCGTGATGGGGACGCAGGCCCGGATCGTCCTGTACGCGGACGGGGAGGAGCGGGCGCGCGACGCCGCGGCCGCCGCGTTCGGCCGGATGGAGGCGCTCGACGAGGTCCTCTCCGACTGGAGGGGCGACTCCGAGCTGGCGCGCCTCTCCGCCGCGGCCGGGAGCGGGGCGCGACCGATCGGCGACGACCTGTTCGCGGTCCTCGATCGCGCCCAGGCGATCGCGCGGAAGAGCGCGGGGGCGTTCGACGTCACGGTCGGGCCGTACGTCGCCCTCTGGCGCGCGGCGCGGGAGGCCGGCGTCCTCCCGGCGCCGGACGCGCTGGCGGCGGCGCGCGCGCGGGTCGGGTTCGAGAAGCTCCGTCTCGACGCGGAGGGGCGGACGGCCACGCTCGAGACGGCCGGGATGGCGCTCGACCTCGGGGGGATCGGGAAGGGGTTCGCGGGGGACGCGGCGCTGGCGGTCCTGCGGGAGCGGGGAATCGAGCGGGCCCTCGTCGACCTCGGGGGGGACCTCGTGGCGGGGGAGGCGCCTCCGGGACGGGACGGCTGGCGCGTCGACGCGGGCTGCGGCGCCGCGACCCGCCCGCACCGGCTGGCGAACGGCGCGATCGCCACCTCCGGCGCCACCGAACAGTCCGTCGTCGTCGACGGAGTCCGGTACTCGCACATCGTCGATCCGCGGACCGGGCTCGGGCTGACCGCCCCGCTCTGCGTCTCGGTCCGGGCGGCGGACGGGGCGACGGCGGACGCGCTGGCGTCGGCGGCGTCGGTCCTCGGGCGGCGCGCCGGGAGGGCGCTGGCCCGCTCGTTCGGGGCGGAGATCCAGGTGATCGATCCGCGGTTCACGCCGGCGTTCCCCGCGGGCGAGACCGCGGCGAGCGAACCGAGCGAGCCGACGACTCCGGCCGAGCCGGCCACACCCGCCGAGTCGACCACTCCGGCCACTCCGGCCGATGCGGTCGAATCGGATCCGTCCGGAGCGAACGAGTCGAGCGATCGCGAGGCGGCACCCGAGGCGGGGGCGGGCGGCGACGGGGTCGCGCCCCCGGGGTCGGAGACGTCGGCGCCGCGCGCCGCGGGCGGGGCGGCGGACGGCGCGCCCGCGATCGCGGGTTGGTCGGCCGAGGGGGGCGCGCGCTTCGCGGTCGAGGGCGGGGTGCTGACCGCGCGGCTCGGCGAGGACGGCGCCGGGGGGCGGCTCCGCTCGGCGGCGCCGTTCACCGCGTTCGCGCTCGCCCTCGAGGTCCGGCTCACCGGCGCGCTCGAGGTCGGGCTCCTCGCGCGCGAGACCGGGGACGGGCGGGGGATCGAGGTCGCGCTCGACTCGCGCGGCGACGGCGCGATCGGAGCGGTCCGTTCGGGGAGCGAGTCGTGGGCGAACGACGCCGCGCGCGAGCGGTTCCGCGACGGCGAGTGGAACCACCTCGAGCTCCGGGTGACCGGGTTCGACCCGCGGATCGAGGTCTGGCTGGAGGGGGAGAAGATCAGCGACGTCCGCCCGGCGCGCGACGGCGCCGCGTTCGCGCCGTGCGGCCCGATCGCGTTCGTCGTGCGGGGCGGCGAGGTCGGGGCGACGTTCGAGGCGCGGGACGTCGTCTGGCGTCCGCTGCCGGTCTTCGCGGAGGACGTCCGCTTCGCTCCGCTCTTCTCGGGGCGCGACCTCTCGGGCTGGGAGATCTCCGACGAGGCGGTCGACGGCTACCGCGCGGTCGACGGCCGGCTCGAGCTCCTGAACGTCGCGGGCGCCGGCTACCTCCGGACCGTCGACGACCACCGGGACTTCCGCCTCCGCCTCGACTTCCGGATGGCGCCGCGCACGAACGGCGGCGTCTTCCTCCGCGCGGCCCGGAACGGCGAGAACCCGGCGTTCTCGGGGTGCGAGGTGCAGATCCTCGACGACGCGTTCTGGGCGGAGGCGGCGGAGGCCGGGCTCGAGCCGACGCAGCGGCACGGCGCGCTGTACGGTTCGGTCGCGCCGGGCGTCGACGCCGCGCGGCCGATCGGCGAGTGGAACACGCTCGAGGTCCTGTACCACGGGCCGCGGCTGGCGGTCGCGCTGAACGGCCGCGCCCTGTACGACGTCGACACGCGCGCGGTCCCCGGCAAACCGTTCACCGAGCGCGCCCCCCGCGGGTTCCTCGGGCTGCAGCGGACCGGTTCGCGCGACGTCGAGAGCGAAGTGGTCCTGGCGTTCCGGCGGATCGAGATCGCCCCGATCGAGGAGGAGTGAGTGAGGTCGTCCCGTCTCTCGAGTCTCGCGGCCGTCGTGGTTCCGCTCGCGCTCCTCGTCCCGTTCGTCGGTTGCGGCGAGCCGTTCGCGCTCGACCCGTCGCGCCTCGACGCGGAGGGGGCGGCGGCGGTCGCCGCGTTCGCCGAGGTCGCGCTGCCGCTGCCGGACGGGATCTCGTTCCGGCTCGCCGACCCGGCGGCGCTCGAGGCGGCGCTCCTCCGCGAGTTCACCCGCGAGGCGCGGGTCGGCGACCTCTCGGCGGCCGAGGTCGAGGCGCGCGCGCGGCAGGCGTCGGTCCGGACCCCGATCCGGTACGACGCGACGACGAACGAGGTGCTCGTGGTCGGGGACAACCTCCGGCGCGCCTCGCTCGAGGCGACGGGGGTCGACCTCGCCGACGAGGGGCTCTTCGGCGGGATGCTCCTGCACGAATGCGGCCGGGCGTACGCCGAGGGACGGTTCGGGATGGTCGCGCGGATCGAGGCGTGCGCGTCCGTCGAGGAGGTGTCGGCCCTCGGCCTGCTGACGGCGGGGATCGCGCAGTTCGCCGCGCGGAAGGCGGCGCGGGCGGGGGAGCGGGAGGGAGCGCTCGAACGGGCGACCGCGCTCCTCGGCGGCGCGAACCCGCAGGTCGGGCGGATGCTGGCGTTCGCGGAGTCGATCGTGGTCGAGCGGTTCGAGGCCGGCGGCGAGGCGGCGGTCGAGGCCCTGCTCGACGCCCCGGTCGAGGCGATCCGGGAGAGGGCGGGGCCGCCGACCGGAGAGGCTTCGGCGGGCGGCGCGCCGGCGCCCGACCCGCTCGACGCGCTGGTCGACCGGTACGCGGCGGCGCGGTCGGACCGGCGGGTCGCGCGCCACGACGTCCCGGCCGCGAAGGAGCGGGAGGCGTTCCAGTTCCTGGCGCCGGACGCCGTCGACCGGATCGTCGCCGGGATCGAGGCCGACCGCGCGGTGACGGTGGTGGCGGAGGAAGAAGGGGCGGGACCGCGGGAAGGGGCGTACTTCCGCCGGCACCGGTCCGCGGACGAGGCGCGCTTCCTGGTCGACACGGTGCGCGGGGTGTTCGACGCGCAGGAGGGGACCCGCGTCGAGCCGCGCGAGGGGGCCGGGTGGTCGGGGTTCCTCGTCCTTCCGGCCTCGCTCGTCTCCCCCCGGGCCGAGTCCGCGTTCGTCCGGGCCGGGCGCCGCACGTTCCTGCTGTTCCGGCAGGAGGGGATGGACGTCGCCGCGCTCCTCGACGAACTCGACGCGCTCGCCGCGGCGGCGGGAGAGTAGCCGCCGCCGGCGCTCGCCGTCCGCCGATCGCCGACCCGGAACAGAGTCGGGCCGCGCGAGCCCGGAGGCTCGCGCGGCCCGAAGTCCCTGGAGGGGGAGGTTCGGTCGGTCAGGAGGGGATCAGCACTGGCTGTAGCCGCAGCTCGGGCACTTCACGCACCCCTCCTCGTAGATGAGGTTCCCGACGCACTCGGGGCACTTCACCTTGAAGGCGGTCTGCGAGGTCCGGCCGTGGCCGTTGCCGTTCCCCGCGGGCGACGCGTCGTCGTCCTCGTCGAGCTTGTTCAGGTCGACCTCGCCGAGGAGGAGCGGCTTCAGCCCGAACTTCTTCTTCGCCTTCAGGTACTTGTTGATCGCCTTCGACAGGCCGTCGGCGAGCGACGTGACGCGCCCCTCGGCGCTCGGGACGGAGAGCGAGGAGCCGATCCCCTCGAGCTGCTTCATCGCGAGCTCCATCGGGCCGTTGCAGCGGAGGAAGAGCGAGATCAGGCGGCAGATCGCCTCGAGGTCGGACGTCGCGACGTCGCCTCCCTTGCCGAGCTGCGCGAACACCTCGCGCTCGTCGCCGGTCCGGGCGTCGACGCTGATCTTCACGTGCATGTTGCCGAACGGCGTGATCTGCCGGATGCGGAGGCCCGACATGATCTCGGGGAGCCGGACCGGCGCGATCTGGATCTTGTCCTCCTCGCGATCCGACGTCTCCTTCACCGTGGCCGTGTCCTTCTTCGCCTCGCCCTTCTTCAGGGCCATCGGCTGGTTCTGGCGGCTGCCGTCGCGGTAGACGGTGATCCCCTTGCACTTCGTCTCGTAGGCGAGGAGGTACGCCTCCTTCACCTGGTCGCGCGACGCCTCGCTCGGGAAGTTGATCGTCTTCGAGACCGCGGCGTCCGTGAACTCCTGCCACGCGGCCTGCATCCGGACGTGCGCGTTCGGCGACACGTCGCGCGCCGAGCGGAAGACGCCGCGCGTCTCCTCCGGCAGCAGGTCGCACGTCTCGACCGTCCCGTGGTTCGCGGCCGTCTCGAGCGCGAGCTGCATCTCGGTCTCGTCGAGGCCGAGCGACTCGAGCTCGGAGCGGAAGATCGGGTTCGTCTCGTAGAGCGTCTGCCCCTCCATGACCTGGCGGACGAACGAGAGCGAGAAGATCGGCTCGATCCCGCCCGAGCAGCCGGCGATGATCGAGATCGTCCCGGTCGGGGCGATCGTCACCGTGTGGGCGTTCCGCATCTTGCGGTTGTGCTGGACGTCCCAGCGCGAGCCCTTCCAGTTGTCGAAGACGCCCTTCTCCTCGGCGAGCTCGGAGTCCGCCTCCCACGCGGTCTGCTGGATGAACTCGCCCATCTCGCGCGCGAGCCGGAGCGCCTCGTCGGAGTCGTAGCCGATGCGGCACTTGAACAGGAGGTCGGCCCAGCCCATGACGCCGAGCCCGATCTTCCGGTTCGCCCGGCACATCTTGTCGATCTCGGGCGTCGGGTAGTTGTTCGCCTCCACGACGTCGTCGAGGAAGCGGACCGCGGTCTTCACCGTCTCGCCGAGGTCCTCGTAGTCGATCGTGCCGTCCTGGCGGACGAACTTGGCGAGGTTCAGCGAGCCGAGGTTGCACGCCTCGTACGGGAGGAGCGGCTGCTCCCCGCACGGGTTCGTGGTCGCCATCTCGCCGACGTTCGGGGTCTGGTTGAACTCGTTCACCCGGTCGATGAAGATCAGGCCCGGCTCGCCGGAGGCCCACGCCTTGTCGACGATCAGGTCGAACAGGTCGTTCGTGTTCCAGTACTCCGCGGCCTCGTCGTCCGACAGCTCGCGGCCGTACGCCTCGTAGTCCGCGGAGCCGTCGGCGCGGCGCAGGAGCGCGCGCTTCCCGTCGTGCGGGTTGACCACCTCGTGGAGCGCCGACGGGTCGGTCCGGTACTGCTCCATGAACGCGTCGGTCATCGTGACCGAGAGGTTGTAGTTCGTGACCTCGCTCAGGTCCTCCTTGATGCGGATGAACGGGACGACGTCCGGGTGGTCGACCCGCATCGTCCCCATGTTCGCGCCGCGGCGGAACGCGCCCTGCTGGATCGCGTTCGTGACGCCCGAGAGCATCCGGAGGAACGACAGCGGCCCCTCGGTCGTGCCGCCGGACGACGCGACGATCGAGCCCTGCGGACGGAGCTTCGAGAGGTCGATCCCGGTGCCGCCGCCGGCGCGCTGGACGAGCGCGATCTGCCGGGCGGTCTCCATGATGTCGGGGATCGAATCCTCGAGCGGGAGGACGAAGCAGGCCGACAGCATCCCGAGCGGGCGGCCGGCGTTCATCATCGTCGGCGAGGTCGGGCTGAACTTCAGCGACCACATCATCTCGAAGAAGGTCTCGGCCCACTTCTTCGGATCCTCTTCCGCGGCGGCGACGTGCCGCGCGACCCGCTCGAACATCTCGCGCGGCGTTTCGATGACGGCGCCCTGGCCGTCCTTCATCAGGTAACGGTTCTCGAGGACGCGGACGGCGTTCGGAGTCAGGAGTCCGACGTCGTTCTCGTTGTCCATCAGACGTGCCACGCGGTTCTTGAGGTCGGTGGTGACCAAGTGAGCCCCTCCCCGGTCATGAGGCGTTGTGCGAGCGATCGATTTCGTGCCGAAAGCACCCGAGGACCCGCCCGCCGCCAGACGCGCGACCCCGTCCCGCCAGGACGGGGAAACGTGGTTCTCCGGCTCCTAAGTGTCGAAGCCGTCGATGATTCGGCGGATGGGCCCGCCCCCCGGAGAACCACTATCCCTGGGTGTTCGGGCGGCATGGTAACCAAGATCTTGTGGGTGGCAACGGGGTAGGGAGGACGAGGGGCTTGACGCGGACCTAACCTCCCTCTGACAGGGGAGAAACGGCGAGACAGGTTTTTTCGCGAGCAACGCGTTCGGGAACGTCTGCGCGTTCGCCACGGCGGGGGGCGGAGGAGGGACGAGCTCTCCGACCCGCTCACGTCCTCGCGCGATACGTCTCGGTTGGTCTCCGCTCGGTTTCGAGTCGCGCTGCGGGGTCGCTCTCGGAGCCTCATCCCTCCTCCGCCCCCCGCCTCGCCCGCTTCGGACTTCCTCACCCGATTCCGTCTCTTGGGGGACGGGGGAATGCGGAGAGGACCCATGGGATGGCGCGGACGTAGAGGCTCGACGTCGATGTCCGTTCTCCGCGTCAGCGCGCTCTCCCCTGCTCTCTCCTGCTCTCCCTTGCTCTCCCCTGCTCCCCTCCTCCCCTCCTCCCTTACACTCTCGTCCATGTCCGGTCCCATCTACCTCGACCACCAAGCGACCACTCCCGTCGACACCCGGGTGCTCGACGCGATGCTGCCGTTCTTCTCCGAGACGTTCGGGAACGCGGCGAGCGGCTCGCATCCTTACGGGTGGGCGGCGCGGGCGGCGGTGAAGCGGGCGCGGGAGGAGTGTGCGGCGATCCTCGGGGCGGAGCCGATCGACATCGTCTTCACGAGCGGTTCGACGGAGGGGTTGAACCTGGCCTTGAAGGGGGCGGCGACGGCGTACGGGCGGCCGGGGGGGCACCTGGTGACGGCGGCGACCGAGCATCCGGCGGTCCTCGACACGGCGCGGTGGCTCGAGGCGCAGGGGTTCCGGCTGACCGTGCTCCCGGTCGATCGGGACGGGCGGATCGATCTGGCCGAGCTCGCGGCGGCGCTGGCGGACGACACGTTCGCGGTGGCGCTGATGGCCGCGAACAACGAGATCGGGACGCTCCACCCGATCCGGGAGATCGGCGCGCTCTGCCGCGAGCGGGGGGTGCTGTTCGTCTGCGACGCGACGCAGGGGGTCGGGAAGATCCCGATCGACGTGACGCGCGACCCGGTCGACGTCCTGTCGTGGTCGGCGCACAAGATGTACGGCCCGAAGGGGGCGGGGGCGCTCTACGTCCGGAACTCCGACCCGCACGTGCGGCTCGATCCGCTCCTCCACGGCGGCGGCCACGAGCGGGGGATGCGGTCGGGGACGCTGAACGTCCCGGGGATCGTCGGGCTCGGCGCCGCGTGCAGGCTCGCGCGGGAGGAGCTCGACGAGGAGGCGGCGCGGCTCACCCGGCTGCGCGATCGGCTGTGGGAGGGGCTCTCGTCGGGGCTCGACGGGGTGACGCGGAACGGGCCCGCGACCGACCGGCTCCCCGGCAACCTGAACGTCTCGATCGCCTGGTGCGACGGCGAGTCGCTGATGCTCGACCTGCGCGACGTGGTGGCGGTCTCGTCCGGCTCGGCGTGCCACTCGACGAACCTCGAGCCGTCGCACGTCCTGACCGCGATCGGGGTCGAGGACCTGAAGAACGCCGCGGCGATCCGGTTCGGGCTCGGCCGGACGACGACCGAGGAGCAGATCGACCGGGTGGTGGAGGCGACGGTCGCCGCCGTGACGCGTCTCCGCGAGCTCTCGCCGCTCTACGAGCTGGCGCGCCGCCGCGGCGAGGCGACCTGAGCGACGCGCCCCGGTCGGCGTCTGGCGTCCGAGGACGGACGGGCTAGAATCCCTCCGTTCGAAGTCCCGATCCGCCCTCGGAGCGTCCCATGATCCAGCTCACCGATCGCGCCGCACAGGAGGTCAAGGAGATCATCTCCGCGCAGAACCTCCCTTCAGGAACCGGCTTGCGCGTCGCCGTGGCCGGCGGGGGCTGCTCCGGCTTCTCGTACAACCTCTCGTTCGACGCCGAGCGGAAGGACGGAGACGAGGTCCTCCAGCTCGAGAACGGCGTCGAGGTCGTCTGCGACAAGAAGTCGTTCGTCTATCTCGACGGCACGCAGATCGACTTCCAGGACGGCCTGAACGGCCGCGGCTTCACCTTCACCAACCCGAACGCCTCGACCACCTGCGGCTGCGGCACGTCGTTCGGAGTGTAGGGAAGCAAGGGAGAGCAGGAGAGAGCAGGGGAGAGCAGGGGAGAGGGGGCGGACGGCGGGAGCCGGAGACTCTCGATTCCGTCGACCCCGAAGACGGTCGGTTCCTTCGGGCGGGTGAAACCCGCCTCTCCTTCCTATCCTTCCTTTCGTTCCTCTCCTTCCTTCCCCATCCTCGGTTCCACCCGCTCGACCCTCCGGTCGTCGCGCGCCGAGTCCGTCGGCTTCACGTACCACGTCTGAAAGGCGCGTTCGAACGGGACGCCGGGGGCGAGGTCGTTCTGCTGGGGCGGGTGGTCGATCAGGCCGCGCATCGCGCCGTAGGTGCCGCAGCCGGAGACGCCGGAGACCGCGACGAGCGTGACCTTGTCCTTCGTCTGCCAGGGGCGGAAGACGGTCAGGACGATGCCGGCGTCGAGGGACGTCTCGCCGACGCCGGCGGAGCGGGCCGAGGCGAGGAGGGCGCCGGTCCCCGAGTCGACGACGCCGACGCCGTCGGCGGACTCCTCGGCGCCGAGGATCGATCCCGCCAGCGGGCGCTCGGCGAGACGGAGCCGCGGGCCGCGCCGCCGGCCGCCGCGCGCGCCGGGGAAGAGCTCGCGGAGGAGGAACTCGCAGACCGGGTTCACCTTCGGCGACCCGATCACGACCGTGTTCTGCTTCCGCGCGAGGGCGAGGACCTCGTCGCGCTGCTCGTCGCCGAACGACTCCTTCGAGAAGAAGCGCATCTCGTCGCGCAGCTCCGGGACGTGCGCGCGGAGGTGCTGCAGGAGCTCGTTCTGGGCGCGGAAGTCCCAGACGTCGATCGTGGTCCGGCTTCGCCCCTGCGGCGGGTCGCCGACGTCGTGCGTCCCGAACAGGAACGTCACCGCCTTCGTGGCCCGGAACGGGGCGAGGAACTCCTCGGTGTCGTCGCGCAGGGTGAAGAGGGACGAGATGTCGGTCGTCCCGAGGCGGGCGGCGATCCGCTCGATCGTGTCGACGCGGAGCTCCTTGAAGTCCTGCCCGATCAGCTTCTGCACCGTGCTGCGCGCCACGCCCGCCTGGTCGGCGAACTGCGTGTTCGAGATCCCGAGGTCGCGGATCGCCTTGCTGAGGTGACTGACGAGGCGCATGATGCCCTCCGCGCGAACGAGCTGCGGAGAGGAGTGTAGGCGTCCCGTTGGACACGCGCACCGAACGCCTCGACGTGCTCGTCCTCGGGGACGGGCTCGCGGCCGTCTCCGCGGCGCTGCACGTGAAGCGCCGCGCCGGCGCCGCGGCGGTGACGCTCTGGAGGGCGGCGCCGGTCGGCGCGGGGGACGTCCCGCCGCGGCCGGGGGTCGCGTTCGCGGCGCCGTCCCCCGACCTGGTGGCGGCGCACGCGACGCGGGGAGGCGCGCGTCTCGCGGGCG
>JAUIEL010000858.1 GCA_030428825.1 bacterium | reverse complement strand
TCGCGTCCGCCGGCCGTCCGCCGCGCGAGCGTCTCGGAGGTCGACGTCACGCGCGTCTCGAGCGCCGCGATCCGGTCGCGCAGCTCGAGCAGCCCGCCGTCGCGCACGTCGCTCGCGGCGGCGTCCTCGCGAGTCTCCTCGGCCGCGCTCCGGAGCGGCTGGCGCCAGCTGGCCTGCGCCAGGACGACGACCGTGCCGCGCCCCTCGCCGGCCTTCGACTCGAGCGCGATTCCGATCGACGGTCCCGCCTCGGTCATCGCCATCGCGTGTCCGGTCACGTGCGAGGAGGTGAGCGGCTCGCCGGCCTTCACCGGGCCGACCACCTTCACCGGCACGCGCCCGGCGAGGGCGACGGCGACGTCGCCGCGCGCCCACGTCTCGAGCGCGAGCTCGAGGTCGGACTGACGCCGCGCGAGCGCCTCGTCCTCGGGGTTCGAGCGGAGGAGCGAACGGGTCTCCTCGAGGTCGGCCATCGCCTCGTACGCGTCGGCGGTCGGCCCGGAGAGGAGGAAGCCCGGCCGGGTCGACACGACGCCGACGATCGCCGGGTCGTAGGCGCGGGTCGTCGGGATCACGCCCTCCGGCGTCGACGGGTCGGCGCGGACCACGGTCCCCGCCGGGAGGTCGGCGTCGCCGAGGAACGTCTCCGCGAGGTCGCACGCCGCGCCGGTTCCGACGGTGCCGTCCGCCGCGATGTTCCCGAGCTCGTCGATCTCGACCTCGACGTCGTTGCCGTTCGAGAAGAACCAGCTCGTGGCCGTGTTGTCGCTGATGTCGAAGACGAACCCGGACGCGGTCGTGCTCGAGCAGGAGTTCGCGGCCTCGTAGGAGTCGTCCCACCGGATCTTGTTGGCGCTGTGGTCGCCGCCGTCGAAGAAGTGCAGGGTCTGGTCCGACTCCTGGTTCGACAGGCCGCCCATCATGACGTCGAGGTCGACGCGCACGCTGTCGGAGATCACGAACTCGTCGCTGATCGCCGAGTGGTAGATCGACTGGACGCCGGAGGCGTTCGTCTCCCAGAAGATGCCGGTCCCGTCGCCGGGGACGACGATGACGTCGGCGAAGAGGTAGTCGTCGACCTCCAGCACGCCGCTGACGAACAGGTCTTCCGCGTCGGCCGGGCCCGAGGCGGCCCAGTTGGCCGGGAGGTTCGTCGAGCCGGTGCCGACCCGGTGGTACGCGAGCTGCGCGGCCGTGTTGCCGACGTCGAGCACTCCCGTCACGTTGAGCGGACCGGAGGTGTAGACCGTGTCCGCGGCCGAGTCGCCCAGGTTCAGCTCGAGGTTCGCGCCCCCGAACGTCAGCGTCGCGGGCGATCCCGCGACGGAGTAGATCGTGCCGTCGGCGATCGAGTCGTTCTGATCGGCGCGGAGGAACTGCGAGGAGTCGAGGCCGTCCACGGTCTGCGCGTCCCCTCCGTCGGCGGAGGCGGAGATGGTGATCGTGTCGGCGGCGTTGTTCGGGACGATCGTCACGTTCGGGCCGGCGACGAGGTCGATGTTCCCCGCGTCGTTCGACACGCCGTCGATCGTGGAGACGATCTGCGGAGCGATCATCGAGGCGACGACGGAGTTCGCCTCCAGCTTCTTCACGAAGCCGGTCGAGTCGATCCCGTCGAGCAGGTCGGCGTCCTTCGCGTTGGTCGCGTCCTCCGCTCGCATCGCGAAGAGGGCGTTCGGCGTCGAGGTGAGCGGCACGCGCGGCGCGAGCGTGACGAAGCCGCCGACCCCGGCCGGCGACCGGACGTCGATCTCGAGGAACCGCGCGTCCCCCGTGAACGCCGTCGATCCGAAGTCGAGCGAGACGGTGAAGGTCCCGCGGGTGACCGGGACGTTCGAGCGGTTGTTCTGGGCGCCGACCTGTCCGCCCCCGGCGAGGGCGTCGTAGAGGCGGAATCGGAAGTCGGACGGCTGGTCGACGACGATCCCGGCCTGGCGGAGCTCGCCCTGATAGGTGAACGAGGTCCCGAGCGGCGCGGCCTGCGTGGCCGAGCCGACGAGCGCGAGGGCCGCGAGGACGGCGGCGGTGCGGTTTCTCAGCATGGATCTCCTCCGGCGTGGAAGGGGGGGATGATGTTCGGCCCCTCGGGCGGAAACGCGCCGCGGCGGCGACCGGGATTCCGCGGGAAGATCCAGAAAAACGAAGGGCGCCGCTCGCGAGGAGCGGCGCCCTTCACGCCGAAGGAGACGCGGTCGCCCCCAACCCGACGAGGGGAGAGGCGCCCGCGCTCCGAGGAACCAGCGAGGCCCGCGGGGGGGGCGAGCCCGTCCCCGGGAGAGGCGGGAACGGGGTCCGGAGACGACGGAAGAAACCGGAGTCGGGCGGAGT
>JAUIEL010000103.1 GCA_030428825.1 bacterium | reverse complement strand
GTTGCGTTTGCAGAGCGTGGACCGCACCGAACCAGTCGACGTTCGCGCCGGCCCGGACCACGATACCCAGCGTCCAGCCCGGCGCGCCGGCCGACGGGCCGTCGTCGTTCGTGTCGCCGCCGTGGTCGTCGTCCGAGTAGCTCGTGACCACGACCGGGGCGAGCGCCGTCCCCTGCGCGATCAGGCCGCCGGAGACGTCGAAGGCATACGACGTGGTGAACTTCACCACGACGTCCTCCTTCAGCGTGACCGTGACCCCGGACGGGATGTCGCAGTTCGTCGTGAAGACGAGCGCGCCGCCGAGGCAGTTCTTCGCCTCGAGGGTGACGTTCGCGGTCGGGTCGGGTTGGTCCACCTGGAGGAAGTTCCCGCCGTTCCCGGTCGCCGTGTTGTCCACGAACCCGGCGCAATGTTCGATCCGGAGCTCGCTGGCGGCGGCGAGCGCGTTTCCGGTGAACGAGCAGTTCGAGACGTTGAGGGAGGCGACGTGGGTGTTCGCCTCGATCCCGTGGTCGGACGAGTGCTCGATCGCGGAGTCGGTCATCGTCAACTGGACGCCGTCGCCGTTGATGTAGAGGTTCGGCCATCCGCCCCAGCCGCCGTACCGGACGACGGCGTGGTCGAGGTTCGCGATCGCGCCCGCCGCGAGGACGATCCCCCGCGTGTTGCCGGGCGCGCCGTTCGACGGGCCGTCGTTGTTCGTGTCCCCGCCGTACACGTCGTCCGCGTAGCCGGTGACGACGGTCGGATCGAGGGCGGTCCCGAGCAGGTTCAGGGTGCCGTCGACGTCGATGGCGCTTCCGATGTTCAGCTTGACCACCACCCCTTCCTTCAACGTCAACGTGACGCCGGCCGGGACGTCGCAGTTCGTGGTGAAGACGAGCGCGCCGCCGAGGCAGTTCTGCTTCTCGATCGTGACGTTCGCCGTCGGGTCGGGCTGCGTGACGACCATGGCGTTCACGCCGTTGCCGCCGGCGGTGTTGTTCGTGAACCCGGGGCAGTGCTCGACCCTGAGCTCGGCGACCGCGTCCTTGGCATTCCCGGTGAACGCGCAGTTCGAGACGGTGAGGTCCGCGATCCGCTGGTTCGCCTCGATCCCGTTGTCGCTCCCGTCGCGGACGGTCGAGTTCGTGAGGGCGAGCTGGAGGCCGTCGCCGTTCAGGTAGATGCCGCACCAGCCGCCCCAGCCGTGGTAGGCGACGTCGCAGTGGTCGAGGACGCAGCCGGTGGCGGTCCCCTCGAAGCGGATCCCCTGCCAGTTGCCGGCCGCGGGCGTGCTCGCGCCGCCGTCGCCGTTGGTGTCGCCGCCGACGTCGTCGGTGATCGTCGTGAAGACGATCGGCTGGCCGGCCGTCCCCGGCGCCAGGAGCGTCCCCTGCACCGAGAGATGCAGGCCGTTGTTGAACTTCAGGATCGCGCCGGGCTGGATCGTGAGGGTCTGACCGGCGGGGACGGTGAGGTTGCCGACGACGTGGTGGACGCCGGCGGGGACCGGGCCCGTCGTCGAGTCCGAGAGGGCGCCGCTCAGCGTCAACGCCGAGGCGGAGGACGCGCCGGCCCAGACGAGGGCGGCGGCGAGGAGGGGGCGAAGGCCGGGCAGGTTCGGCACGCGCATGACGATGGCTCTCCAATCCGAATCGGGGGGGACTTCTCGCAGGATTCGGAGGGCATGCGCCGCGCGGCCGGGGGAGGGGACACGAACAACGAAGGAAACGAAGGAAACGAAGGAAACGAAGGAAACGAAGGAAACGGAGGAAAGGGAGGAGAGGGAGGAGAGGGGGCGCTCGCCGGAAGGGGGCGGGCGCAAGGGCCTTCGCTCAGGGGGTTTCGGACGGCTTGCGGGCGCGGAGGCGCTCGAGGGACGCGCGGACGTTGTCGCCGCGGAACGACTGGTTCTCGGGCTGGCGGTCCCAGGCCTCGACCCCCTCGGCGAGGAGCGGCTCGGCCTCCCGGTCGCGGCCGAGACTGGCGAGGCAGATCCCGAGGCTGGAGATCGACGTGACGCGGAGGAGGTGGTCCTCGTGGAGGTGGCGGCGAGAGAGGGTCGCCGCCTGCCGGTAGAGCGGCTCGGCCTCCGCCCAGCGCTGCTCCCGGGCGAGGGTGTTGCCGAGGTGGTTCAGGGGGGCGATCAGGTCCTGGTGCTCGTCGCCGAGGCGGTCGCGCCAATACGCGAGCGACTCGCGGAAGATGGCGATCGACTCCTCCGTCCGACCGAGACGGGAGAGGACGGACGCCCAGTTCTCGTAGGCGATCCAGGTCGCGGCCGCCTCTTCGCCCTGCGCGACCCGCGTCGACTCGTAGGCGCGGCGGGCGTGTTCCTCCGCTTCCTCGACGCGCCCCTGGGAGCTGAAGAGGACGGCGAGCGAGTTCAGTCGCTGGGGGAGCACGCCGAGCCGCCGGGCGCGTTCGATCCCGCCGACCAGGAGCTCCTCCGCCTCGTCCAGCTTCCGCTGCCGGACGAGGTTCTGCGCGAGCGCCTCCTCGGCGCGGAACGCCTGCGCGCTCTCCCGTCCGAACAGGCGGGCCGCGTCCCGGTAGAGGCTGCGGTGGTGCTGCTCCGCCTCGGCGTCGCGCCCCTGCCGGTCGAGCAGGATCGCCAGATGTCCTCGCGCGATGAGGGTCTCGCCGTGCGTCGGACCGCGGCGGCGTTCCACCCGCGCGATCCGCTCCCGATCGAGCGCGACCGCCTCGTCGAGGCGGTCGCCCGTCACCAGGAGCCGGGCGAGCGCCTCGAGCGCCTCGAGGGTCACGTCGTGATCCGGACCCGCGCTCTCCTCCAGCGCCGCCACGTCGGCCCGCAGCCTCTCCTCGGCCGCGTCGGTTCGCCCGGCCGCCGACAGCTCGTCGGCGTAGGCGATCGAGGCCCGGCGCGCGGCGACGTGCGTCTCGCCGAGGATCTCCGAGCACCGATCGAGGAGGCGCCGGTCGTCCGCCAGCCGCTCCTCCGTCCCGTCGACCTCGGCGATCGCCCGCTCGACCTCCGCCTCCAGCGTCTCCGGCGAGTCCGGCCCGGCCGCGACGCGCAGGAGCGCGACCGCCCGATCGAGCTGGGCGATCCCGTCCTCCCCCCGGCCGAGGTGGAGGTACGTCTCGCCGATCGCGCGTCGCAGCGTCGCCTCGACCTCGGGCGGATGGTCGGCGCCCAGCTCGTTCACCGCCTGGTCGAGGAGCGACGTGACCGTGACGTCGACGCCCTCGCGGTACGGGCTGGCCGAGGTGAGGACGTCGCGCAGCAGGCCGAGGACCGACGTCGCCTTGTCGCGTTCGACGCGGGTCCGCTCGAGGCCGACGAGGATCGCGGTGACGCTGACCGCCAGCAGGAGCGCCGCCGCCGCGAGTCCGCCGACGAGGCCGCGGTGACGACGCGCGAGCTTCGAGAGGTGGTATCCGAGGCTCGGCGGACGGGCCACGATCGGCTCGTGACGGCGGAACCGGCGCAGGTCCGCCGCCAGCTCGGAGACCGACGGGTAGCGCCGGTCCCGGTCCTTCGCGAGCGCGTGCATCGTGATCGTGTCGAGGTCGTCGTCGATCGACCGGTCGTGCGAGCTCGGCGGCGCCGGCTCCTCCTCGCGGACCCGGCGCGCGGCGACCGTCGGCGGGTCGTCGCCGACGTCGAGCGGCAGGCGGCCGGCGAGGAGCTCGTACAGCAGCACCCCGATCGCGTAGACGTCGGTCCGGACGTCGATCTCCGCCGGGTCTCCCTCGACCTGCTCCGGGCTCATGTACGGCAGCGTCCCGATGGCGAGACCCGGGAGCGTCACGCCGCCCCGGCCCGAGGCGGAGGTGGCGCGCGCGATGCCGAAGTCGAGGACGCGCACGCGCGGCGCCGCGTCGCCGGCGGCGGAGACGAGGAGGTTCGCCGGCTTCAGGTCGCGGTGGATCACTCCTCGTTGGTGCGCGTACTGCACCGCGTCGCAGACGTCGAGCAGGAGCGTCAGGCGTTCCTCGAGCGGGCGGTCCGCCGCGAAGCGGTTCAACGGGACGCCGTCGACGCGCTCCATCGCGAACCACGGGACGGCGAGCCCCTCGCCCCGCGACGCCTCGCCGTCGAGGACCCCCGCGTCGAAGATCGACGCGATCCCCGGGTGCTGCAGGCGCCCCAGGATCTCGATCTCCGCGTGGAACCGCTGGATCGTCCGCTCGGAGACGACGCTCGGCCGGAGGATCTTCAGCGCGACCGTCCGCTCGGGCTGCTCCTGGAACGCCTCGTACACGAGTCCCATGCCGCCCTCGCCCAGGACGCGTCCCAGGCGGTACGGCCCGACGCGGTGGAGGCGGTGGAGCGGAGGGACGTCGTCGTCCTCGGCGCCGTCGGGCGCGAGCGGTCGGTCGAGTCCGGTCGGGGCGTTCTCCGATGCGGTGAGGAGGGAGCGGACGCGCCTTCGGACGGCCGGCTCGGCGGCGAGCAGCCGACGCTCGCGCTCGTCCGGCGGCGCCTCGAGGCAGTCGGCCAGCAGCTCCTTGACGAGCGGCCAGACCCGGGAGTCCTCGCGCGCGCCGCGCGGGTCAGTCCGCGGCGCCATGGCCCCGCGCGTCCGCGGCGTCGGTCTCGTCGGGGGCGAGCCGTTCGGAGAGCCACGCCCGGGCGCACGCCCACTCCCGCTTCACCGTGCGATCGGAGAGGGAGAGGACCTGCGCCGTCTCCCGCACCGAGAGGCCGCCGAACGTGCGGAGCAGGACGACGCGCGCGAGGCGGGGGTCGAACCGTTCCAGGTCGGAGAGCGCCTCGTCGAGACCGAGCACGTCGACCTCCTCGTCGTGGCCGTGCGCGGGGGCCGCGTCGAGCGCCGCGTCGATCGGCACCCGTTCGCGTCCCGCGCCGTGTCGCACGCGCCGGCGTCGACGGGCCCGGTCGATCAGGATGCGTCGCATCGCCTCCGCGGCGGCGCCGAAGAAGTGGGCCCGGTTCTCGAAGTCCGGCTCGCCGCCGCCGACCATCCGGAGGTACGCCTCGTGCACGAGCTCGGTCGGGCGGACCGTCGGGAGGCCGCCCTCGCGACGGAGACGGCTTCGCGCCAGTCCACGCAACTCGTCGTAGACCAACGGGATGAGGCTCTCGTTCGCGCCCGCGTCCCCCTCCCGGATCGCGAGGAGGAGACGCGTGATCTGTTGCTGGGTGACCGGCACGGGACTCTCCGGGGCGGGGATGGGGACCGCCGTTCGGACTTGTCATTGTCGCACGAGATCGGGGTTCGCGCCAATCGATGGGGTCCGGCGTGCCCGGCCCCGACCCGCGGAGACGTCGGCCAGGCTCCCGCCGACGGAGGTCGCGCCCGGCGGGCCCCGAGCCGCCGGGCTCTCGGCCGAGCCGGCGACGAGACCGACGGCCTCCCCGCCCCCCCCCCGGCGTGACGAACCGAAGCGCGCGGACGTCAGCGCGTCGCCCGCCCCGCGTACGCCAGCCAGTACGTGACGGGGATCACGAACAGGGTGAAGACGGTCGACGCGAGGAGCCCGAAGATCAGGGACCACGCGAGGCCGGAGAAGATCGGGTCGATCGTGATCGGGGCGGCGGAGAGCATCGCCGTCGCGGACGTGAGCAGGATCGGACGCAGGCGGACGACCCGGCTCTCCATGATCGCGTCGAAGAGGGTCCGCCCGCGCGCCTGCGCCTGGTGGACGAAGTCGACGAGGATGATCGAGTCCCGCGTCACGATCCCGGCCAGCGCGATCATCCCGATCATGCCGGTCGCCGTGAAGAAGATCGGGTCCGCGTAGCCGCCGACCTCCCCCGCGGCCGCGGCGTTCAGGAGCCGGAACCCCGGCATGATGCCGAGGATCGTCAGCGGGATCGCCAGCATCACCACGACCGGGACCAGGAACGACCCGGTCTGGGCGACGAGGATCACGTAGATCGCCAGCAGCGCGGCCGCGAACGCGATCCCCAGGTCGCGGAAGACGTCGAGCGTGATGTCCCACTCCCCCTCGCCGTCGAACGCGACGTCGATCTCGTCGGGGACGCTCCACGTGATCCCGCCGCCGTTGTCGAGGAACGAGCGCTCCTCGAGCGGGCGCGGCGCGGCGTCGTCGACGCCGGGCTCTCCGCGAGCGGCGAGGCCCGCGCGGTCCGCCGCGACGTCCATCACGACGTCGGCCGGCGGGCGCCCGGCCACCTCAGCCAGCACGTAGACGATCGGCTCGAGGTCCTTGTGGTGGATGGTCCGATCGACGGTCGAGCGCTCCCAGCGTCCGAGCTCCGGGAGCGGGACCAGCGCGCCGTCCCGGCCGGCGACGCGGAGGCGCTGGAGGTCGTGCGCTCCGGAGCGCGCGGCCCGCGGAAGGCGGACGAGGATGTCGAGCGGCTGCCGCTCGTCCGGGGCGCGGACGGTCCCGGCGCTGGCGCCGTCGAGCGCCAGCTCGAGCGTGCGCGCGATCGCCTCGACCGACACGCCGTTCAGCGCCGCCTTCTCCTGGTCGGCCACGAAGACGAGCTCCTCCCGCGCCGCCTCGACCGTCCAGTCGACGTCGACCACCCCGGGCTCGCGGGCGAGCCGCTCGCGGACGACGTCCGCCGCCCGCACGAGGTCGTCGTATCGCGCGTCGACCGGGCCCCGCACCTCCGCCACCAACGTGGCGAGCACCGGCGGCCCGGGCGGTAGCTCGACCAGCTTCACGACCACCCCGTGCCGGCGGGCCACGTCGTCGAGCCCGTCCCGGAGGCCGAGGCCGATCGCGTGGCTCTGCGCGCGCCGGCTTCGCTTCCCGACCAGGTCGATCCGGACCTCGGCGACGTCGGGGCCCGAGCGGAGGTAGTCGTGCCGGACGAGCCCGTTGAAGTCCATCGGCGACGCCGTGCCGACGTACGACGTGAACCCGGTCACCTCCCGGACGCCGGCGAGCAGCGCCTCCAGGTCGCGGACCGCGGCGTCCGTCCGCTCGAGCGTCGTCCCCTCGGGTGCGTCGACGACGAGCCGGAGCTCGTTCTTGTCGTCGAACGGCAGCATCTTCAGCGGGACGTGGCGGGTGAGCGCGAGGCTCGCGGCGGCCGCCGTGGCGACGCCGAAGACGGCGAGGAACGCCCAGGCGCGGGGTCGGGAGGCGAGGATCGGCGCCATCAGCGGGCGGAACAGCCGGTACAGCCGGGTCCGCTTCACCGCGTCGGGGTCGTCCTCGGCCTCTCCGGAGCCCGGCGCGGGCGGCCGCCCGTCGAAGCGGCCGCGGAGGAGGTGGAACGACAGCCACGGCGTGATCGTGAACGCCACGAGGAGGGACATCGCCATCGCGACCGGGACGCCGACCGCCATCGGCTGCATGTACGGCCCCATCATCCCGGTGATGAAGAACATCGGCAGGAACGAGACGATCACGGCGAGCGTCGCCGAGACGAGCGGGGGGCGGATCTCCCGGATCGCCTCGAGCACGATCTCGCGGGTCGCCCGACCGCGCATCACGAAGTGGCGCGTGATGTTCTCGACGTCGACGATCGGGTCGTCGACCAGGAGGCCGATCGAGAGGATCAGGGCGAACAGCGTCACGCGATTGATCGTGAGGCCGAACAGGAGGTTCGACGCGAGCGTCAGCCCGAACACGATCGGGACCGCGAGCGCGACGACGAGCGCCTCCCGCCAGCCGAGCGAGAGCGTGAGGAGGCCGATCACGATGAAGACCGCCACCGCGAGCGCCTCGATCAGCTCGTTCACCTTGTCGTCCGCGGTCCGGCCGGAGTTCCGCGTCACCACCAGCTCGACGTCGTCCGGGACGAGCTCCCGCTCGAGGAAGCGCGCCTCGTCGAGCACCCGATCGGCGACGGAGACCGCGTTCGTCCCCTTCTTCTTCGCCACGCCGATCGTGACCGCCGGCGTCGGGGCGGGGCCGGGGTCGGGCGCGACGTCGCCGAGGCGGGCGCCGGGGACGTCCTCGCGGCGCTCGAATCCGCGCGCCGGGCCGAAGCCGTGGCGCACGTAGGTCGCGACCTCCGCCGGGCCGTCGACCACGTCGGCGACCTGGTCGAGGACGACCGGAGCGCCGTGGCGGACCGCGATCACCAGGTCGGCGAGCGCGCGCGCGTCCCCGATCGCGGGGCCGGCCTCCACGGCGAACGACGCGTCGTCCCGCTCGTACGACCCCGCGTCGAGCGAGACGTTCGAGGCGCGGACGGCGTCGAGGACCTCCAGCGGCGCCACGCCGTACGCCTGGAGCCGCGACGGGTCGAGCCGGACGTGCATCACCCGCGGCTCGCCCCCGACGACCGTCAGCCTCGAGACGTCCTCGACCCGCGCGAGGCGGGCGGCCATCTCCTCCGCGACCCGGCGCAGGACGTGTCCGTCGGCGGTCGCGCTCCGGAGGGTCAGCGTCACGACCGGGACGTCGTCGATCTCGACCGGCCGCACGACCCAGTCGGTCACTCCCGGCGGGACGACGTCGACGTTCTCGTCGATCCGCTTCCGGAGCTTGACGAGGCTCCGTTCCCGATCCTCGCCGACGAAGAATCGGACGGTGACGATGGCGCTCCCCTCGCGCGACATGGAGTGGACGTGCTCGACGCCGTCGATCTGGTACAGCAGGCGCTCGAGCGGCGCGGAGACGAGCTGCTCGACCTCGCGCGCCGAGCGGCCGGGGAACCGGACGTGGACGTCCGCGACCGGGACGACGATCTGGGGGTCCTCCTCCCGCGGAGTGAGTCGAAGCGCGGCGGCGCCGGCCGCGATCGCGAGGAGCAGGAGGACGAGCGACAGGTTCGAGCGGAGGAAGACGCCGACGATCGAGTCGGTCCAGGAGGCGCCGTCCGGACGCGGAGCGGTCATCGCGCGCGCTCCGGCAGCGCCACGCGCTCCCCGGTCCGGAGGCCGGCCAGCACCTCGACGTCGTCGCCGTGCGCGGCGCCGAGGCGGACCGCGCGGCGCACGAGCCGGTCGTCCTCGACCACGTCGACGAGGTCGAGCTGACCGACGTGCCGGATCGCCGCGCGGGGGACGACGGTCGGCGTGCGGACGTCGAGAGGGATCGAGAGCCGCCCGAACATGCCGGAGTAGACGTCCGGCGGGCAGGGTCCGGTGACCTTCACCTCGAACGTGCGGCTCGCGGCGTCGGCGGACGGCACGATCTCTCGGATCGTCCCCTCGCACGTCTTGTCGAGCGCATCGATCCGGACGTCGATGGCGTCGCCGACGGTGAGGCGCCGGGCGAGGGATTCCCGCACCGGGGCGACGAGCTGCATGCGCGTCGGGTCGTAGAGGTCGAGCAGCACCTGTCCCGGCGTGACCGTGTCGCCGACCTCGACGCGCTTGTCGACCACGACGCCGTCGAACGGAGCGCGGATCGTGGCGAAGCCGAGCGTCGTCTCCGCCTCGTCGCGGAGGCGCCCCGCCCGCTCGACCTCCGCCTCCGCCGTGGTCGAACGGGTGACCGCGCGGTCGAGCTCGCTCTGGCTGATCACCTCCTCGCGCTTCAGCTCGCGAGCGCGGGCGAGGTCGATCGACGCCTGGTCGCGCTCGGCCGCGGCGGCCGCGAGCGCGGCGCGCGCCTGCTGGAGGCGCGCCTCGAGGTCGGTCCGGTCGAGCTCGGCCAGGACGTCTCCCTCGCGGAACGCGCGCCCGGCGGTGGCGTTCATGACCGTGACGGTCGACAGGAGTCGGGACGCGAGCGACGTGCGGTGCGTCGCCTCGACCGTGCCGGCCGCCGTCTCGACGTCGGGGACCCGGATCGTGCGGACCGGGACGACCGTCCGGTCGCCGAGCGTCCGCGCCGTCGGCGGTGGCGCGGCGGCGCGCGGGGCGTCGTCGATCTTCGGCGCGAAGACGCCGGAGAGCCAGAGCAGCAGGAGGACGGTCGCCACGGCGAACGCGAGGCCGACGACCGTGCGGCGGAGGGATCTCGTCATCGAGCGACCTCGGGCGGACGGGGTGGACGGGGCGGACGAGGACCGACGCGCGCGTTGACCCGGCGGATCCGACGCCGTCATACTCGGGACCCCCGGGGAGGGGGAGGGCGAGTTCTTGGGATCGTCTGCCGGCATGCCCGCTTCCATCGTCGTCCTCGCGTCGCTGCTCGTGTCGCCGTCGGTCGTCCCGCCGACGGGCGTCGGGTTCATCGATCTCGGCGCGGGGCGATTCGCGACGGCCGGAACCGGCCGGAGCCTTCTCGTCACGCCGGAGGGGATCGACGTCGTCCTCGGAGCTTCAAGCACGCCGCGTGCCGACTGCGGGGTCGAGGCGGGCCGGGCGTCGACGCTCGCCGTCCGCTGGGATCGGCCGGGGACCGTGGCGCACGGCGAGGAGGCGCGGCCGGGGGCGGTCCACCTCCTTCGGGGCGCGGATCCGGCGAGGTGGCGGCGGGGCCTCGCCCACTACTCGAGGGTCCGCCTCGAGGGGATCGGGGCAGGCGTCGAGCTGATCGTCGGCGTCGCGCCCGGCGGCGTCGGTCTGGCGCTCGCGCTCGCGATCGGCGCGCCGCGGGCGGTCGCCGACGGCTCGATCCGACTGAATCTCGACGGCGCCGACGACGTGGCGCTCGACCGCGACGGACGGCTCGTCGCCTCCGTCGGGGGGCGGCGGGCCGTCCTGGTCGCGCCGACCGCGACCCTCGAGACGGCGGACGGCGGGGCGCGCGCGCTCCCGTGCCGGTTCGAGCGCGGCCTCGACGGGGGGTGGTCGATCCGCTGGGAGGCGAGCGGACGGCCCGCGCCGCCGCCCCGGTCGATCGGCGGCGGCGCCGTCCTCCGGACCTCGACCCTGGTCGGCGGCTCGGCGGGCGGCGTCGACGACGCGTTGGACGTCCCGGCGGTCGCGGTCGACGACGGGCCGACGGGGCCGCGGTCGATCGTCGTCGGGAGCACGACGTCGCTCGACTTCCCGGTCACGCGGGGGGCGTTCGACGTCGTCGCCGGCGGGGGCGGGACGTTCGACGTGTTCGTCGCCGCGCTCGGACCGGACGGGACGCTCGAGTGGGCGACCTTCCTCGGCGGTCGCGGCGACGACCTCGGGTACGGCGTCGCGGTCGGCCCGGCCGGCGGCGTGGCGCTGACCGGGGCGACGGTCTCGCCCGACTTCCCGGTCACTCCGCAGGCGTTCGACAAGGCGCACGGCGGCGCGGCGGCGACGTGTCGCGTGGCGGACGAACAGCCGTTCGACGCGTTCGTGAGCGTCCTCGCCGCGGACGGCGCGTCGCTGGTCTACTCGACGTTCCTCGGCGGCGCGCTCGTCGACGCGGGGATCGCGATCGCCGTCGAGCCGGACGGGCGCGTGCAGGTCGGCGGCCTCACCACCGCGAACCCGGGTGCGGGCGACCTGCCGGTGACCGCGGGCGCGCTGCAGCCGACCTACGCGGGGACCGACTGCTCGCAGAGCGACGGGTTCGTGGCGCGGCTCGATCCGGAGGCGGCGGGGAGCGCGTCCCTCCTCTACTGCTCGTACCTCGGCGGCCCGAACCAGGACGCCGTCCGGGGGCTCGCGATCGGTCCGTTCGGCCGGACGTACGTCGTGCTCGAGACGAACTCGCCGACGATGCCGGTCTCCGCGGGCGCGTATCAGCCGTTCAACGCGGGGCCGAACGGCGACGGGTACGTGGCGAAGCTCGACCTGGAGCGCACCGGCCCCGCCGCGCTCCGGTTCGGGACGTTCTTCGGCGGGGCGCGGATCGACATGGCGCTCGGGGTCGCGCCGACGGCGGCGGGGACGGCGTGGGTGACCGGCGTCACGACCGCGTTCGGGGCGGGGGTCGGCGCCCCGTTCCCGACCACGCCCGGCGCGCCGGACGCGACGCTCGACGGCCCGGCGGACGCGTTCGTCGCGCACGTCGACGCGGCGGGGCGCGCGCTCCTCTCCTCGACGCTCGTCGGCGGGAGCGGCTTCGACCACGGCCGCGCGATCGCCGTGACCCGCTTCGGCGAGCCGGTCGTGGTCGGCACCACCGACTCGCCGGACTTCCCGGTCACGACCGACGCGTTCGAGCCGGCGCCGGCCGGGGAGCGGGACGCGACCCTCTTCCGCCTCGCCGCGACCGGAGCGGCGGTCCGGTACGGGACGCGGCTCGGCGGGAGCGCGCGCGACGAGGCGACGGGGCTCGCCCTCGATCGCGCCGGCACGGCGCACGTCGCGGGCACGACGCTCTCGACCGACTTCCCGTCGAGCAGCGGCGTCCCGCTCGGCGGCGCGTCCGACCCGTTCCTCTCCCGGCTCTCGCCCGGACCGACGACGGGGCGCGCCGTGGCCGCGTGGAGCGGCGGGGGGGAGGCGGTCGGGCTGGCGGACGACGTCGCCGCGGTCGGGGTCCCGGACGCGCTCGCGGGGAGCGGCGTCGTGGTCGTCCGGCGACGGACCGCCGCGGGCTGGACCGATCACGCGGTCCTGATGCGCGCCTCCGCCGCGCCGGGCGACGGTCTCGGCGGCGCGCTCGCGATCGACGCGGGGTTAGGGGTCGTCGTCGCGGGGGCGCCCGCGGCCGGCGCGGGGCGCGGCGCGGTCTCGGTCTTCGTCGCGAGCGGCGCGAGCTGGACCGAGATCGCCCTCGCGCCGGCGGGGGGGCGCGCGGGAGACGCGTTCGGGAGCGCGGTCGCGGTCGCGGACGGCCGGCTCTTCGTCGGCGCTCCGGGGACCGACGTCGGGGGCGCGGTCGACGCCGGCGCGGTGTTCGTCTTCGAACCGGCGGGCGGCGCGCTCGTCGAGACGGCGACGCTGTCGCTTCCGTCGCCCTCGTCCGGCGACCGGTTCGGCGCCGCGGTCGCGTCGATCGGAGACACGCTGGTCGTCGGCGCGCCCGGCGTCGACGTCGCGGCGCCCGACGCGGGAGCGGTCTTCCGGTTCGCGCCCGGCGAGGCGAACGGCTGGATCCCGCTCGGCCCGCTCCCCGCGGACGGCGCGGCGGCGGGGGACGCGTGCGGGAGCGCGGTCGCCGGCGACGGCGCGTGGCTGGCGGTCGGCGCGCCGGGCCGGGACGCCCTCGGAGCGGCCGACGTCGGCGAGGTGCGCGTCTTCGCGGTCGGTCCCGCGGGCCCGTCCGAGGCGGCGCGTCTCGCGCTCGACGTCCGGCCGCCGCACGCGCGGTTCGGCGCCGCGGTGGCGGTCGACGGCGACCGGATCGTGGTCGGCGCCCCCGGCGACGACGCGGGGGAACGCGCGGCCGGCTCGGTGTCGACGTTCGCGTTCGAGGAGGGGGCGTGGCGTGCGACCGGCCGTCTCTCCGGCGGCGGCGCGGCGGCGGGGGACGCGGCGGGGACCGCGGTGGCGCTCGCCGGCGCGACCGTGCTGGCGGGGGCGCCGGGGGCGGCCCTCGGGGCGGGTCGGGTCGACGTCCTCACGCTCGCCGACGGGATCGAGACGTACGGCGCCGGGTGCCCGGGGGGAGGAGGCGTCGCGCCGACGCTCGCCGCGGTCGGCGTCTCCGGTCCGGGGGGGGCGGTCGCGATGCACGTCGCGGACGGGCCGCCGGGCGCGACGGTCCTCCTCCGCTTCGGGAGCG
>JAUIEL010000102.1 GCA_030428825.1 bacterium | reverse complement strand
CCTCCTCGACAACCGGGTGCCGGGGGAGCGGGCCGAGTTCCTCGACTTCTGGACCGAGCTCCTCCTCTCCGGAGCGCCCGGGCTGGTCGCCGCGGGGCAGGTCTCGGAGGAGACCGTGGCGGGGATGAAGCAGGAGCTGCATCGCGTCGGACGCGATCCGGACGCGGTCTTCTTCTTCGCGTTCGTGCAGGCGCGGGCGCGGGTCCTCTGACCCACGCCCGGCGCGCGGCGGTCACCCGATCGTGATGCGCCAGCCGTTCGACGCCGAGAGCCCGGCCGGGAGGGTCGGCTCCTGGATCAGGACCTGGAGGGTGACGACCGCGCCGAGCGGCGCGTTCGCGGGGACGACCTGCGGCAGGATCGTCTGACCGTTCCCCGCGCCCGCCCCGCCGAGCGGCAGCGCGAACAGCGGCGGGAAGATCGGCGACAGGAGGTAGGAGCAGCCGCCGCCGAGCGACACGTCCCCCGCCGCCAGGCCGAGGAAGAAGACCGCGGTCGCGCCGCCGAGACCGTTCGAGACGGTGAGCGTGTACGGCTGGCCGACCTCCGCGCACGGCTCGCCGGCGAGCACCGGGACGAAGCCGCCGCTCCCCGGGCAGCCCTGGCCGTACGCGAACGAGGGGGCGCCGCACGGCTGGCCGAACGTCATCTCGTCGATGCCGTAGCCGCTGTCGGTCCCGCTGTTCACGACGAACGAGGAGATCGGCGCGGACGACACGAACCCCCAGAACCGGGCGGACGCCGACGAGGTGTCGGGGAGCGGGAACGTCTGGCCCTGGACCGTGACCGTCACGCCGGTCTGGAGACCGGTGTAATCGAACCCGACCCCGAACACCGACGCCGCCGGCGTGAACGTCGAGATCGACCCCTGCCCGCCGATGTCCGTGTCGAGGTAGAGGTAGTTCTTCCCGCCCGGCGTCGTGTTCGCGGCGCCGTAGTACGGGACGTCGATCACCTTCGCCGCGTTCGGCGCGGTCGCGACGGTGAAGTCCGGGAACGACAGGGATGGTTGGGCGCCGGTGCCGGTGGTGCCGACCAGGGACGCCGCCTCGAATGGCTCCCGGACCGCCCCGCCGAGCGCCGCCTCGAACGACGCGCGGTCGGTGAAGACCTGCGCGTCCGCGGCGGCCGGGCCGGCGATGGAGGCCAGGGCGAGCAGGAGGAGCGGGCGGTGGCGCATCGGAGTCTCCGTGAGGCCGGCGAGGCCATTGTAGCGCACTCCGCGGTCGTCGAATTGACACCCCGGCGAAGCCGACGTACGTTCGACCCCCGAACCGAAGCCCATCGCACGCCGGCGTCGGGAAGGGGGTGAGACTCCCCCGCGGACCCGCCGCTGTGACCGGAGACGACGGCCGTCGATCAGCCCACTGGCTCGCGAACCCCGCGAGGGGAGAGCCGGGAAGGGGACGGCCCGAGGACGACCCGGAAGCCAGAAGACCGGCCGGCGTGACGAGCACGAACCGCTCTCCGGGAGACGAGACCTCGTGCGGATTCCCTCTCCGTCGCCCCTCCGTCGCGCCCCCCTCGCGGTCGGCGCTCTCCTCGCCGTCCTCCTCCCGGCCTGCTCGGACCGGGGCGGGCGGACGGCCGAGGCGCCCCGCGTCGCGACCCGCGTCGTCTCGCTCGCGCCGTCGCTCACCGAGACGCTCTTCGTCCTCGGCGCCGAGGAGGTCGTGCTCGCGGTCACCTCCCACTGCGACCGCCCGCCGGCGGCGAAGGAGAAGCCGCACGTCGGCGACGTGACGCAGCTCTCGCTCGAGCGGATCGCCGGCCTCGAGCCGGACCTCGTGCTCGTCAACTCCGTCGCCCACGTCGAGATGCTCGCCCCGCTCGCCGCGCGCGTCCCGGTCCGGTTCGTGCCGACCGACGACATCCCGCAGGTGCTCGACGCGGTCGTCGCCGTCGGGGAGGCGGTCGGGCGCGGCGCGGCGGCGGCGGCGCTCCGCTCCCGACTCGAGGAGGAGGTCGCCGCGCGACGGGCCGGCGCCGACGACCGCTCGGGGACGCGGGTGCTGTTCGTGGTGCAGCGCGACCCGTTCTTCGTCGCCGGCCCCGGCTCGTACGTCGACCAGCTCCTCGACGTCCTCGGCTACGCGAACGCCGCGGACGGCCTCGCGCGCCCCTGGCCGAACGTCTCCGCCGAGGCGCTGCTCGAGATGGCGCCCGACGTCCTCGTCGACGCGGCGATCGGCGTCGACGAGGCGGACCCGCTCGCGTACTGGGAGCGCTTCGAGTCGCTCCCGGCGGTGCGGACCGGGCGCGTGCACCGGATGCGGGACGACGTCGTGGTCCGGCCGGGCCCCGCGATCGCCGAGGCGCTCGACGCCCTCGACCGGTCGATCGCGCCGGAGGACGGATGACGCCGCGGGCGACGGCGGCGCGGCTCGCCCGGACGACGGCGGTGCTCGGCGCGGCGCTGGCGGGGGCGCTCGTCCTGGCGGCGCTCTCCGGCCCGGCCGGCGGCGCGGGCGCGGACTGGTCCGTGATCCGCGAGCTCCGCCTCCCGCGCGCGCTGGTGGCGGCGCTGGTCGGCGGCGCGCTCGCGGTCTGCGGCGCCGCGTTCCAGGCGCTGCTCCGGAACCCGCTCGCCTCCCCGTACATCCTCGGGGTGTCGGGCGGCGGCTCGCTCGGCGCGGTCGCGGCGATCCTCCTCGAGCTCCCCCGCCTCGCGCCCGGCGTCCCGACGCTGCCGCTCTTCTCGTTCCTCGGCTGCCTCGGCGCGATCGGGATCATCCACGCCGCGGCGTCGCGACGCGGCCACCTGATGGCGCACGACCTGCTGCTGGCGGGCGTCGTCGCGAACTCGTTCTTCCTCGCCGCGATGGCGGTGCTGCACTACGTCGCCGACCCGACCAAGACGTCACGGATCGTGCAGTGGACGCTCGGCTCGATCCGGATCGGCGAGGTCCCGATCGCCGTGACCGCGGCTCTCGTCGCGGTCGGGCTCGCCGCGCTGCTGTTCGACGCCCACCGGCTGAACCTCCTCTCGGTCGGCGACGAGACGGCGGAGCAGCTCGGCGTCGACGCGACGCGGACCCGACGGCGCGTCTTCCTCGCCGCGTCCCTCCTGACCGGCGCCGCGGTCGCGGTCTCCGGGCCGATCGGGTTCCTCGGCCTGTTCGTGCCGCACGCCGTCCGGTTCTTCGTCGGACCGGACCACCGCCTCCTCCTCCCCGCCTCGTTCCTCGGCGGCGCCGCGTTCCTCGTCCTCGCGGACACCGCCGCCCGGAGCGCGTTCTCGCCGTACGAGATCCCGGTCGGCGTGCTGACCGCGGTCGTCGGCGCGCCGGCGTTCTTCGTGCTGCTGATCCGCCGCCGCGCCCGGGCGGGAGAGGGGACGCTGCCGTGACCGCCGCGCTGTCGTTCGCCGGGGCGTCGTTCGGGTACGGCGGGACCGAGGTCCTGCGCGGGATCGACCTCTCGCTCGCCGAGGGAGAGCTGCTCGGCGTGCTCGGCGCGAACGGGTGCGGCAAGACGACGCTCGTGCGCGGCGCGACCGGGCTGCTCGCGCCGACCGCCGGCGAGGTCCTCGTCCACGGCCGGCCGGTCGCCGGCCGGACCCGGAACGAGCTGGCGCGCGCGGTCGCGGTCGTGCCGCAGGAGGGGACGCCGATCTTTCCGTTCTCGGTCCTCGAGACCGTGTTGATGGGACGGGCGCCGTGGATGCGGCCGTTCCAGTTCGAGGGGGAGGAGGACCTCCGACGCGCGCGCCGCGCCCTCGAGCAGGTCGACGCGCTCGCGCTCGCCGACCGCGACCTGACCGAGCTCTCCGGCGGCGAGCGGCAGCGCGTGATCGTCGCGCGCGCGCTCGCGCAGGAGAGCCGCATCCTCCTCGCCGACGAGCCGACCGCGCACCTCGACCTGAAGCACGCGGTCCGGCTGTTCCGTCTCCTCGCCGACCTCGCGTCCGGCTGTCGGCTCGCCACGCTCGTCGTGACGCACGACGTGAACCTCGCCGCGGCGCACTGCGATCGGATCGTGCTCCTCGCGGACGGGCGGATCGTCGCCGACGGCCCGCCGAGGGAGGCGCTGACCCCCGCGCACCTCGAGCGGACGTTCGGGACGCGGGTCCGGGTCGAGACCGCGGACGACGGACGGATCCTCGTCGTCCCCGACGTCGCGCCCTGATCGCGACCGCCTTCCGGACCCCGGCGTCAGTCGAGGACGATCCGGGCGCGCCCGGCGACGACCCGCGGCCCGAGCCGCCGCTTCCCGTCCACGGACACCGACAGCTCCACGGTCGGTCGGACGGAGACGACGGTCAGCGCGCCGTGGACGTCGGTGTGGCCGACGGTCCGGCCGAGGTCGACCCGCGAGACCGTCGCGCCGGCGACCGGGGACCCGGCCGGATCGACGACCTCGATCCGGTGGGCGACGACGCGTCCCCGCACGTCGAGCGGGTCGAGCCGGGGGTCGGCGGTCGTCGCGCCCGCCTCGACGACGACGTCGTCGACGCGCGCGACCGGCGGCTCCTCCCCGGGGACCGACACCTCGAACGACCACGCCCCCTCGCGGAGTCCTTCGGCGCGGAGGCGTCCGCTCGCGTCGAGGCGGACCGGACGTCTCGTGACCCCGCCCCCGGGAGCCGGACGACGGAACGCGAGGGCGAGCCGCTCGAGCGGGACGCCCGAATCGGTGACGACGCGTCCTTCCGCCGCTCCCTCGGGGACGAGCACGACGTGCAGGCCGCGGGTCCCGCGCCGGAACCCGACGGCGTCGGAGCGGACGCCGTCGAGGGTCGCGGTGACCGTCCCCTCGAGGTCCGCGATCGCCGCCCGCACCTCGAACCTCCCTTCCGCGTCGCTCTCGATCCGGACCGACCGCGGGTCGTGGCGCGCCCCGAGCGTCTCGAGGATCGTCCCCGGACGGACGTCCCGACGGACGGTCACCTCCACCGCCGCTCCCTCCACCGGACTCCCGTCGGGCCGAACGACTTCGCCTAGGACGAAGAGCGGCTCCTCCTCGAGGCGGAGCGTCCCGACGTCGTGCCGGCCCGGCGCCATCTCCACGAGCGCGACCGTCGCCCGTCGCGCCGGATCCGGCCGCCCGTCCGCGAGGAGGGGCCGCACCTCGAGCGGCCACGGCGCCCAGACGCCCGCCGCGACCTCCTGCTTCGGGCGGCGCGACCATCCTCCGGGGCGGACGAACGCGGCGTCGAACCGTCCCTTCGCGTCGGTCTCGAACGACGGCGGCCACCCCGGCCCGCGGGTCGTCGAGTACCCGAGCCAGCGCGCGTCGTCGAGGCGGCAGGTCGTCCGCGAAAGCGGCGCCCCGTCGACGTCGACGATCCGACCGACGAGGGTCAGCTCCTCCGGGCGCCGCACGACGAGCCGGAGCTCGATCTCGCCGGGCGGCCGCCCCCCGTCGTGACGCACCGCCCCCCGCGCCTCGCCGTCGCGGACATGGAAGACGACCGTCCCCTCGGTCGCGACGAACGGGAACCGCGCGACGCCGTCCTCGGCGCGGACCCGGAGGTGGTCCGGCGAATGGCTCGCCCCCCACTCGCACGCGACGTCGACCGGAGCGGTCCGGCGCGCGCCCTCCTCGTCGACGACGACGACGCGGACGGCGCCCGTCGGCGGGGCGACGAGCCGGACCGGTTCGGTCGGGAGCCGGGCCGCGTCGATCGGCCGGTCCTCGCCGCGGAAGCCGACCACCGCCGGCCGCACGCGCGCGTCGACGCCGCGGCGCGGGGCGGGGACCCGGACGTACGGGCCGTCGTTCGCCCGGCCCTCGAAGCCGACCGCCCAGGCGGCGGAGAAGCCGAGCTCCACCCGGTCCATCCGGCGCACCGGCACGTCCGGACGGGGCGTCCCGGCCGCGTCGGTCACGAGGACCAGGAACGTCGCCGTCGGCGTCGCGACGTCGGCGCCGGCCCCGTCCGCGAGCGCGCCCGCCGGCGCCTCGACCGGCGTCCGTACGGCCGGCGCCCGCACCGCCGGCGCGGGGGCGTCCGCCGGCGTCGGGCGGTCGACCGCGGCCGCCCCCGCGCCGAAGAGCCTCGGGAGGGTGCACGTCACGCGCTCCGCGCCGCCGTCTTGCAGGAGCCACAGGGCCGCGGCGAGCGCGACCCCGACGACGGCGAGGGCGACGAAACGGATCATGGGGTCGGAGCGGGCTCCGGGGACTCCGGCGTCTCGAACTGCGGCTCGGCGAGGCGGTCGAAGAGGGCTCGCGTCCGCGCCGCCGCGCCGTCGCCGTTCATCGCGAACGGGAAGTAGTTCTCCCGCTCGCCCCGGTTCATCAGGAGCTGCATCGTCCCCTGCGACCGGTGCGCCGCGATCGCCCAGTTCGTGACGACGCGGTAGTCGAGGCGGTCGCGGTACCCGAACTTCTGCGTCCGGTCGAAGACGAACGGCGCCGCGTCCGGCGCGACGCGCGTCAACGGGTGGCCCGGGAGTTCGACGTACGGCTCCTCGAGCGGACGCTCGGCGCTCGACCCTCGGACGCACAGGACGACCGGCCGCCGATCGACCGGGCGCCGCGCCACGGCTTCGAGGGCGAGGACCGTCGCCGCCTTGTGGTGGCCGTGCGTCTCCGCGACCGGCGCGTGGGTGACGACGAAGTCGTACTCCTCCTCGGCGAGCACCGCGTCGAGGATCCGGGCGACGCGCGGCAGGTCCCAGACCGCGGCGCGGTCGCCGAGCAGCTCGTCGACGTCCAAGGTGTACCGGTGGTCCTTCTCCCCGAGCAGGATCAGCCGCCGCACGCCGAGCAGCCGACACCCCTCGCTCAGCTCGCGCCGCCGGATCTCGGGGAGGTGGCGCCGGCCGACCGCCTCGTCGGTCAGCTCCAGGCCGTACAGCGGCTCGGCGAGGGTGGAGTACTTGTACCCCCCCTCGCCGTTCGTGATCGTCAGCACGTCGCACGCGCCGCCGAGGTGGGTCGCGGTCTTGTAGAGGAGGCCGCCGAAGGCGATCTCGTCGTCCGGGTGGGCGACGACGGCCAGGACGCGCGGCCCGGGGAACGGACCGTCGTTCAGCGCCACGCGATCGCCCGCCGACGTCGCGCACCCGAGCGGCGCCGTCGCCGCGCCGGCCAGCAGGAGGGCCGGCCGCAGGACGGCCCGCGCCGCCCGCGCGATCACGGGGAGAGGACGGCCGGCGTCCCGACGCCGAGCGCGAGCGCGTTCGACACGCTGACGCCGTCGGTCCCGCCGGCGTCGACGAACGCGGCCTGGACGTAGACGACGACCTGCGGCTGCCCGCCGGGGATCGTGAACTTCGCCGAGAGGCTCCCGCCCCCGCCGAGGCCGATCGGGATCACCAGGACGAGCGGCACGACGTCGATCAGGCACGACGTGGTGACGTTCGCGCTGCCGGACCCGGTCCCCGCCAGGAAGAACCCGAGCGCGCCGGGCTGCCCGCCGGTCACCGCGAGCGTGATCTCCATCAGGGACTCGGGGCAGCCGCCGCCGATCAGCGTCGGGACGACGCCGCCGGTCCCGGGGCAGCCGTTGGCGTACGAGAGATAGCTGCCGGCGCAGCCGTCGTCGATCTTCACGAGGAAGCCGTCCGAGAAGCCGCCGCCGAACGTCCCCTGGACGACGCCGGACGAGGTGCCGAAGTCGGCCGCGCCGGTCTGCCCGACCACGTATCCGCGCCCCGTCGCGTCGTACGTCGTGGCGCGCACCTCGTCGTCCTTCGAGCCGCCGACCAGCGTCGAGTACGCGAGCGACTGTCCGTCCGCCGCGATCTGGGCCAGGAAGCCGTCGGTCGCGCCGGAGAGCGTGCCGGTCGCGTCGACGCCGACGATCGGGAAGTTGGCCGAGTTCGTGCGACCGCCGACGAGCGCCCGTCCGTCCTCGTCGACCGAGACGCCGAGCACCTCCTCGCGGAGGAAGAAGCTCGTCCCCGAGCCGCCGAGGAACGTCGAGTAGATCAGCCCGGTCCCGGCCGCGTTCAACACGGTCACGAACCCCTCGGAGTCGCCGCCGTACGTCGGGTCCGCCGCCGAGGGCGTGATCGGGAACGTCATGTCGTCGACGCCGCCGACGACGAAGACGTTGCCGTCGCCGTCGACCGCGACGTCCCGCCCCGACTCCCCGCCCGCGCTGCCGAGGTACGTCGCGAAGTCGGCGCCGCCCGCGGCGGGGTCGACCTTCATCGCGACGATGTCGGCGCCGCCGTTCGAGGTCGCGTTGAACGCGCCCGCACTGACCGGGAAGTCGGTCGACTCGGTCTCGCCGGAGACCGCGGCCCGGCCGTCGCCGTCGACCGCGACCGCGAGGCCGAAGTCCTCGCCCGTCCCGCCGAACAGCGTCGAGTACGTGAGCGACGCGCCGGTCGGATCGAGCACGCAGAGGAAGCCGTCGTACTTCCCGGGGCCGTCGAGGTCGTCGTCGAACGCGTTGGCGGAGGTCGGAAAGTTCTTCGAGGAGGTGTCCCCGGTCACGACCGCCGCGCCGGTCGCGTCGAGCGCCACCGCCGTCGCGTTGTCCGACGCGTTCCCGCCGAGGTAGGTCGAGAAGACCAGCGACGCCCCGTCGGCGGAGAGCTTCGTCACGAAGCCGTCGCGCGTCCCGCTCCGGCTCTCCTGCAGGGCGCCGGGCGTGGTCGGGAAGTCGGTCGCGGAGGTCGTCCCGACGACGACCGCCTGGCCCAGCGCGTCGACCACGACGCCGCACGCGAACTCGCCGAGGAACGTCTCGCCGTCGGTCCCGCCGAGGTACGTCGCGTACTCCAGCGTCGTCCCGTTGTTCTGGAGGCGCGCCACGTAGACGTCGTCGGCGCCGACGCCGCTGCCGTTGAACGTCTCGTCGAAGGCGCCGGCGGTCGTCGGGACGTCGACCGAGAACGTCTGCCCGGCGACGTAGACGTCGAGGTCGGGTCCCGCCGCGACCGCGTTCAGCACGTCCGACCCGGAGCCGCCGAGGAACGTACGGACCGTGACCGTCGGGTCGATCACCAGCCGCTCGACTCCGTCCCAGCCGTCGACCTCGAAGCCGAACCGCCGCTCGTCGATCAGGCGATAGCGGCACGCGACCGGCGTCCGGGCGCCGTCCGCCGCCACGGTGAACGTCTCCGGCTCGGGCTGCCGGAACCGGCCGATCGCCGTCTCGACGATCAGCGTCCCTTCCGCGTCGACGAACATCGCGTCGCCGCCGTCGACCCGGATCACCACGCCGGACGGATCGACGCCCGGCTCGAGGAGGAGGTCGTACTCGAACGGACCGACGTCGGTGTCGACCACGACGTCGACGCCGTCGTACAGGCCGCGATACCGGATCGACCGGAACGTCGGCCGGTCGACCGACCAGCCGGCCGGGTCGTCGCCGCGGACGAAGTGGACGACGCCGTCGAGTCGGTCGACGCCGTCGACCCGGACGTCGCTCGAGGCCCCCTCGAACGACAGGAAGAGGTTGGCGCCGATGGCCGTCCCGGACGTCGGCTCGTCGGTCCGGACCCGCCCCTGGAAGCGGAACGCCCCGTCCAGGAACCAGCCCTGGATCCCGGCGGCGCGCTGGAAGAAGCGGGCGCCGGAGGCGTCGTCGAGCTGCACGAAGCCGTGCGAGAACGACTCGGCCGGCGCGGCGCCCGCGGGCGCGGAGAGCGCGAGGCTCGCGCAGACGACCGATCCGAGGGGGCTGAACTTCCGCATGACTGATTCTCTCCTGGTCCCGGGGGCACGACGCTCGACCGGCCGAGGAGGCGACCGGCGAGAGCGGGAACCCCCAAGCCTATCACGCGTTCGGGGGACGCGCCAAACCGTCACGGCGAAGGAGCTTGCGGACGGCGGCGCCGGCGAGGGACGCCGAGGGGCGAGGGCGGCGCCGGGGCGTCCCCGAGCCACTCGCCGGCCGTCATTCCCGCCCCAGCGCCTCCGGATCGGTGATCGGGAGCCGGCAGGCGTAGCTCTCGCAGAGGTAGACCGCCGCCGCCCCGTCGACCGGCGTCCGCCCCTCGACCAGCGGCAGCCGACCGGCGAGCGCGGCCCGCTCGGCCTCGTCCACCGGCGCGTGCGCGATCACCCGGTACGGCCGGAACGTCGCCCAGTACGCCCGGACGAGCTCCTCGAGATCGTCCGCCCCGCGGCGCCCCGCGAAGACGACCTCGCGCGGCGGGGCGAGCGCGACGCCGACCGCGTTCACCAGCTCGACGTATCCGAGCCCGATCCGCGCCATCTCCCCGGCGTACGCCTCGAGGCACCGGAGCGCGGTCTCCCGCATCGCGTCGTCCATCGTCAGCTCGCCGAGCCGCAGGAGGTTCTCGACGTGCACCGCCGTCCCCGACGGGACCGCGCCGTCCGTCGCGTCGCGCGTCCGGACGAGGAGGTCGTCGCTCCCGGCCGGGACGTCGAAGAACGTGCCGGACTCCGGGTCGAGGAAGCGGTCCGTCGCGCGGCGCGTCAGATCGAGCGCCGCGTCGAGCCAGCGCGGATCGAGGTCCGACTCGTACAGGTCGAGCAAACCCTCGGCGAGGAACGCGTGGTCGGAGAGCTGCCCGGCGATCGCCGCCTCCCCGTCCGCCCAGCGGCGTCGGAGCCCGATCGCGTCGTCCGCGCCCGCGTCGAGGTGCGCGAGCACGAACGCGGCCGCCTCGCGCGCGGCGGCGACGTACCGCGGCTCGTCGAGCGCGCGGCCGGCGTAGGCGAGCGCGGAGATCGCGAGCCCGTTCCAGTCGGCGAGGACCTTGTCGTCGCGGAGCGGCCGGACCCGCGTCGCGCGCGCGTCGAAGAGCGCGCCCCGGACCCGCTCCCGCGCGGCGCCGACGAGCGCGGTCGGATCGGCGACGTGCGGGACCGAGCGTCCCTCGAGGTGTCCGGCCTCGGTGACACCGAGATACGCGAGCGCCGCCGCCGCGTCGTCCTCCCCGACGACGCTCCGGACCTCGTCCGGCGTCCACGTGTAGAACCGCCCCTCCTCCCCCTCGCTGTCGGCGTCCTCCGCCGACGCGAAGGCGCCCCCCTCGAGCCGCAGGTCGCGGAGGAGGTAGTCGAGGGTGTCCCGCGCCACCGCGGCGAACCGCGGCGCGCGCGTCCGCTGGAACGCCTCGGCGTAGACGCGGGCGAGCTGCGCGTTGTCGTACAGCATCTTCTCGAAGTGCGGCACCAGCCAGCGCGCGTCGGTCGAGTACCGCGCGAAGCCGCCGCCGAGCGGGTCGTGGATCCCGCCCGCGGCCATCCGGTCGAGGGTCGTGACGACCATCTCGAGCGCGCGCGCGGCGCCGGTCCGGTGCTCGTGGCGCAGGAGGAGGCGGAGCAGGTGCGGGGCCGGGAACTTCGGCGCGCCGATCGTCCCCCCCCACGTCTCGTCGTAGCGGGACGAGAACGCCGCCACCGTCGCGTCGAGGATCGACGCGTCGAGCTCCCCCTCGGTCGCCGGCGCCGCGCTCCGGTCCCGCAGGAACCGGGCCACGGTCTCCGCGTCCTTCTCGATCGCCTCGCGCGACTCCCCCCAGACCAGGACGACCCGCTCGAGCACCTCGCGGAACGACGCCATCCCGCGGGAGCGCTCGGGCGGGAAGTACGTCCCCCCGAAGAACGGCTTCCGGTCGGGGGTGAGGAAGACGTTCAGCGGCCACCCGCCGCTGCCGGTCCGCGCCTGGACGAACGTCATGTAGATCGAGTCGACGTCCGGGCGCTCCTCGCGGTCGACCTTGATCGGCACGAAGTGCGCGTTCAGGTACGCGGCCGTCTCCTCGTCCTCGAACGACTCCCGCTCCATGACGTGGCACCAGTGGCACGTCGAGTAGCCGATCGAGAGGAAGATCGGCTTCCCCTCCGCCGCCGCCCTCGCGAACGCCTCCTCCCCCCACGGGGACCAGTCGACCGGGTTCGTCGCGTGCTGCCGGAGGTAGATCGACTTCTCGTCGATCAGGCGGTTCGGCGCGCGGGCGGCGGGGGCGTCGCCGTCGCCGGGGAGGAGCGCGGCGAGGGCGATCGCGAGCAGGGGCGCGGGCATGGTCGCCTCGGGGGACGGTGGGCGGCGAGGGCACGGTAGCCGAAAAGCGCTCGAAATCGGCGCGATCCGGCGGTTACGCTCGCCCCCCTCGCGCGCTCGATCCCCGGAGGGACGCCTTGACCCACGTCGTGACCGAACCCTGCGTCGGCTGCCGCTTCACCGACTGCGTGGAGGTCTGCCCGGTCGAGTGCTTCCACGTCCTCCCCGACCGCCTGGTCATCGACCCGGACGTCTGCATCGACTGCGCGGCGTGCGTGCCGGTCTGTCCGGTCGAGGCGATCTACGCGGACATGGACGTGCCGGCGGGGCAGGAGGAGTGGGTCGAGCGGAACGAGACGGACTCGAAGGAGTTCCCGGTGATCAGCGAGCGCCTCGACCCGCTCCCCGGCGCCGACGAGAAGCGGAAGCAGTAGCTCCGGCGCCCGAGAGACCCACCCGATGACCACCGCCGAGGAGCTCTTCTCGGGGAAGCTCGTGCTCGCCCCGATGACGAAGGGATCGAACGTCCCGTTCCGTCGCCTCTGCCGCGAGCTCGGGGCGGACGTCACGGTCGGGGAGATGGCGATCGCCAAGAAGATCGTCCAGCGCCGGCGGGGCGAGCTGGCGCTCCTGCGCGTCCACCCGGAGGACCGGCCGTTCGGGGCGCAGCTCGCCGACCGGAACCCGGAGACGCTCGCGAAGGCGGCGGCGGCGGCCGAGGAGCGCGGCGCCGACTTCGTCGACCTGAACTGCGGCTGCCCGATCGATCACTTCACGCGGAAGGGGCTCGGCGCGAAGCTCCTCGCCCGGCCGAACCGCATCGGCGCGCTGATCGCGGCGATGAAGGCGGCGGTGTCGATCCCGGTGACCGTGAAGATCCGCCTCGGCTGGGACGAGCGGAAGGTCAACTACCTCGACGTCGCGCGGATCGCGGAGGACGCCGGGGCGGCGGCGATCGCGATGCACGGGCGGACGCGCGAACAGCGGTACTCCCGCGCGGCGGACTGGGACGAGATCGCGCGGCTGAAGGAGGCGGTGTCGGTCCCGGTGATCGGGAACGGCGACCTCCTGACTCACTGGGAGTTCCACGAGCGGTGGGAGCGCTCCGGGGCCGACGCGCTGATGACGGCGCGCGGCGCGCTGGTGAAGCCGTGGATCTTCCAGGAGGTGAAGGAGCGCCGCACCATCCACAAGACGGCGGCGGAGCGGCTCGACCTCTGCCGGCGGTACGTGGCGCTCGCCCGCGAGCACTTCGGCGACGACGAGCACGGCCGGACGCGGATCCTCGACTTCCTGGTCTGGCACCTCGGGTTCTTCTGCCGCTACCGCCACCTCCCCGAGGAGGTGTACGAGGCGCCCGAGTTCGCGCACCCCCTCCTGCAGACGCGCCACGACACGACGGCGACCGGCGAGGGGCTGGAGGCGCTGATGCAGCGGACCGACCGCGCGGCGCACGAGCACCTGGCGCGGATCGCGCTCGGCGAGTTGGACGAGGACGCGCCGGGGCCGCCGGCG
>JAUIEL010000101.1 GCA_030428825.1 bacterium | reverse complement strand
TCCGGAACCTCGCGTCGAATCCCGGAGATCGCGTGACGGCGAGCGTCGCGCGCGGACCCGGTCCCTCGAGTCCGCCCCCACGCGGGGGCGCGGTCCGAGAGCCGGGAGGCGCGGAGATGCGAATCGTTGCGGGCAGGTCGACGGGGTCGCGGAGTGGTCGGGAGGCGGAGGGAGCGGCGATCGCGCTGCTGCTCCTCGCGGGATCGGCGAGCGCGAGCACGGACGTCGGAGGGTCGATCGCGTCGGACACGACGTGGGGGTCGGCGGGGAGTCCCTACGTCGTGACGTCGACGGTCGTCGTCGAGAACGGGGCCGTGCTGACGATCGAGCCGGGGGTCGAGGTGCGGGTCGGGGCGGGGCTCGCGATCCGCGTCGGGTCGTCGTCGCTCGGCGCGGGAACGCTCTCGGCGCGAGGCACGCCGGAGCTGCCGATCGTCTTCACGTCCGTCGCCGCGACGCCGGGACGGTGGAGCGAGCTCCTCTTCTCCGCGGACGCGACCGACGCGACGTTCTCGGTCGGCGGCGCGTACCGCTCCGGCTCGATCCTGGAGCACTGCGTCGTCGAGTTCGGCGGCGGCGGCGGCGCGGGGGTACGGATCGTCGACTCGGCGCCGTCCCTCGCCTCGTGCACCGTCCGCTCGAACCAGGGAGACGGTCTCTCGGCGTCGTGGACGGGCGGGGCGTCCGCGCTGAGGGTGCACGATTGCACGTTCCGGCAGAACGGCGGCCGCGGGGCGGCGCTCGCCCTGGGGGCGGGGCACGAGATCGTCGGCTGCGGGTTCGACGCGAACGGCGCGCGCGGCCTCGAGGTCCGGACCGCGCCGCAGTCGCGGGTCGACGCGTGCCTCTTCGTGAAGAACGGGGGAGGCGGCGTGCTCCTCTCGGGGAGCGGAGGGGTCGACGTCGTCCGGAACGTGGTCCGCGAGAACGGCGTGCTCACCGACCACGGCGGCGTCCGACTCGAGTCGTGCGGCGGCGCGACGGTCGACGAGAACGAGCTCGTCGAGAACGGGGGCGGCGGGCTCCGGCTCGTGGGCTCCGCGAACGCGATCGTGACGTCGAACCGGATCGAGGGGAACCTCCGCGCGTCGAACGGCGCCGGCCTCCTCGCCAGCGCGAGTCCCGGCGCCTCGTTCGTCGAGAACGAGATCCGCGGCAACCAGACCGGCACGCGGGGGGGTGGCGTCCACCTCGAGGCGACGTCGAACGTCACGTTCGAACGGAACGTCGTGGCGGGGAACTTCGCCTTCGTCGACGGCGGCGGCGTGGCGGCGGACGGCGCGTCCGGTTCGCTCGCGTTCCTCGACAACGAGGTGCTCGACAACGGGGCGAGGTTCGACGGGGGCGGGTTCTGGTTCGGGGGGAGCGCGGCCCCGACCTCGAACCCGGTCCAGCTCACGAGGAACCTCGTCCTCGAGAACGTGGTCGGCGGGGTGGGGCGGGTCGGACGCGGAGGCGGGGTCTACGTCCGCGGCCACGCCCTGACGTTCACGTCGAACGTCCTCGCGTCGAACTCCGCCGATCAGGGAGGGGGCGTGTTCGTCGACGCCCCGGCCGCGGCGAACCTCGCGGGGACGCCGGCGGCGTTCGACACGATCGTCTGCAACGAGGCGACGCAGGGGAGCGCGGTCTTCGACGGCCTGCCGTACGCCACGACCGGCTCCGGCGACGTCGCCGCGCACGACGTCTGCTGGGGGACGACGAGCCCCGCGAAGATCGGCGCCCGGATCTGGGACCACGCCGACGACCCGGCCCTCGGCGCCGTCGGGATCGCGAACCCCGTCCCCTGCGACCCGTTCCACGACTTCGGACACGGCGTCGCGGGCGTGAACGGCGTCCCGGTCCTCGCCGGCAGCGGTCCCCTCGTCCCGTCCACGGCGGCGACGATCTCGCTCGCGAACGCGGCGCCGTCGAGTCCGGCGCTCCTCGTCGCCGACCTGACCGCCGCGCACCTGCCGCTCGAGGGAGACGTCCTGGTGCCGGGGCTCGGCGTCTCGGTGAACCTGACCACGTCGCCGAGCGGGGACGTCGCGATCCCGCTCACCTGGCCGGCCGGCCTCCCGCCGGGGACGAAGCTGTTCCTCCAGGCGCTCGTCGCCGATCCGACCGCCGCGAACGGCGCGCTCGCGTTCTCGAACGCGCTGCTCGCGGTGCAGCCCTGAGCGGGACGATCCCGGTCTCGGGCCGCCTCGTCCGCCGCTACGGCACCGTCGCGCGGAGTCCGGCGCTGGCGGCGTACCCCTGCGGCGCGATCGGGTCGGCGATCCAGGCCTGCAGGTAGAGCTCCGCGCCGGACGGGACGCCGTTCGGCCAGACCGAGCCGAGCAGCCAGCCGCCGTTCGGACCGACCGGGAGACCGGAGAGGAGGATCGACGGGGTCGGCACGAGCGTCCCCCCGAAGAGGGGGAGGTTCGCCGCCGACGGTCCGACGATCAGGGTGCTCGACCCGCCGGGGAGCGCGTCGGAGAGCGCGATCTGGAGGGCCGTCCCGCCGAGGAGCGTGCCGCTGCCGGTCAGCTCCGGCACGAGCCCGAACGTCCCGGAGATCCCGTCGCCCACGGTCTTCCAGACGCCGGCGGTGCTGTCCATGCGCGCCGCGAGCGGACGGAGCCCCTCGCCCGCGACCCACTGCCGCCCGACCGCCCACGCGCCGCAGGGGTCGTAGTCGTCGAACCCGAAGATCGCGGGCTGGACGAGGTTCGGGAACGTCTCGAGCGTCGTGACCGTCCCGCCGTCGAGCATCGAGATCGAGCCGTCGGGGATCTGCGCGATCGGCTCGGTGCCGAAGTAGATCGTCCCGCCGCGCGCGACCGCGTCGTCGGCGTACGGCCCGTTCGGCACGTGCGACCAGGTGTTCCCGTCGAAGTGGATCACGTAACCCTGCGTCGTCCACGGGATCGTCCCGAACGCCCAGACGTCGTTCGCGGCGAGGGCCACGACGGCGTTCATCTCGACCTCCTGCGGCGCGTCGGCGATCGACGCCTCGCTCCAGGACGAACCGTCGTAGTGGAGGATCACGACCTTCTTCGACGAGCCGCCGGAGGTGTTCTTCGCGCAGAGCGCCCAGATGTCGTTCGGGCCGGTGGCGGAGAACGACTCGACGTGGAAGCCGTAGTACCCGTCGTGCGGCGCCGGGCCGTCCTCGATCGACAGCTTCGACCCGTCCCAATGCATGAGGAGTGGGCGCCACGTGACCGATCCGAGCGGGTTCGGCTCGGCCCACCAGCCGCCGAACCAGACGTCGTTCGGGCCGAACGAGATCGACTCGATCACGCGCGTCCCCGAGAAGTTGACGCTCACGCCGCCCGGCGGCGCCGCGACCGGGACCTCGGTCCAGGTCGAACCGTTCCAGTGCACGACGAAGATCCAGTCCCCGACCGACAGCCCGCCGGCGCCGCCGTATCGGCTCCCGGCCGCCCAGACGTCGTTCGGGCCGACCATCTCGACCGTCCGGAGGTAGCAGCTCGTCCCGCCGGGGTACGGCGACGGGTTCGGGGTCGGGACGTGGGTCCACTGGGCGCCGTCCCAATGGACGGCGTACGTGAACTCCTCGTATCCGGAGCCGGGCTTCGGCGTGCTGAAGTACCCGACCGCCCACGCGTCGTCCGAGTCGAGCGCGGACACGTCGTACAGCCAGGTGCTGAACCAGCTCGGGTCGGCGGGGACGGGCGTGACCTCCCAGTCGCTGCAGGGCGTCTGGGCGGCGACGAGGGGCGAGAGGAGAGCGAGGGCGAGCGGGACGGCGATGCGCACGGAGAACCTCCTTCGAGCGACGGGGGTGCATGCGCCGTCCGGCCCGGGGACCGGTCACGATTCTCAGCGGACGATCGTCACCACCGCGGGCGATCCGAGGAGCCCGAACCCCTGCGCCCCGGCGACCAGGACCTGCTCGAACAGGGCGATGCCGTCGATCGACGGGGGGAGGGAGCCGGCCGCGACCGGGACCTGGAACGCCAGCGTCCCGCCCGGCGGCACCGTCCCGAGCGAGAGCGCGAGGAACGGCGGCGCCCCGGCGAGCGCTCCGCCGAGCCCGGGGAAGATCGATCCGTCGGGCGCGAACGAGACGAGCAGCACGACCAGTTCGCCGGGGACCCCCTCGATCACGTTCGACGCCGACGTCCCCTCGGGGATCGGTCCGTCGACCTCGAACCGGCGGAGCGTGTCCGCGATCGTCGACACGTTCCCCCCGAGGATCCGGACGTCGACGCCGGCGACGCCGCTCGGCGGGCAGCCGGCCGCGGGAGCCCCGGCCGCGCCGGCGGTCGCGACCGAGTCGAGCCGGGTCAGCGTCCCGGACTGGACGCGCACGCCGTCGCCGCCGTTCCCGGGCGGCTGACACGCGTCGAAGGCGAACAGGCCGTCGCCGCCGTCCCCGCCGTCGACCACGCACCCGGCCAGCAGGAGCGCGCCCGACGAGAGGACGACACCGGACGCGCCGTCCTGGGCCGAGGAGAGCGTCCCGCTGAACGGGCTGACGACGGCCGACGCGCCGTCCGCCCCCTCGACAAGGCAGTCGTAGAGCGCGACCGACGAGGAGACGACCGAGAGCCCGGGCACGCCCGGGAGCGCGGAACCGGACGCCGAGGCGGGCGGCGAGATCAGCTCGACGCGGTTCACGATCACGCGCGGGGAGTTCGCCACCTCCATCAGCGCCGCGAAGAGCGCGCTCCCCGGCGAGACGACGAGGTCCTCGAGGAAGACGGCGCCGGCGCACTCGCGCACCCAGACCGCGGGCTGGAGGAAGAGCGCGGGCGTCTCGACCGAGAAGCCGCTCACCACGACCGTCTGTCCCGCCGCCAGGTCGCGCACGAGCACGGTCGGGACGACCGGTCGCGCGCCGGCGGTCTCCGGGTCGGCGAGGATCGTCAGCGACTTCCCGCTCACCGTCAGCGGGAAGTACGGGAGCGGCGACTCCCTCACCCGCAGGATGTCCCCGTCGGCGACGAAGTCGACGGCGACCGACAGGGAGGTGAAGTCGACGCCGGGTCCGCCGTCCCGGTCGACGATCCAGGTCGACGCGGCGGGGGCCTCGGCGGCGAGAGCGGCGACGGCGGAGAGGAACAGGGGGGCGAGGCGCATGAGGGGCTCCGAACGAGGGGCGCGGCCGTCCGGAGAGAACGGCCGGCCGCGGCGGCGGGGGCCCGTCAATCGCGGTTCTCTCGACGGAACGGCACCGAGCGGTCGTGGGCGACGGGGACGCGCGGCGTCAGCTCCCGTCCGGCAGGAGGGCCCGGATCTCCGACCGTTCCCGCTCGAACTCGGCGTCCGGCTCGCGCGCTCCGGCGCGCGGGGTCGCGGCGGCCTCGTCGAGGAGGCGCTCCGTCTCGTCGCGGTCGCCGAGGCGCGCGTGGGCGCGGGCGAGGGAGAGGAGCCCTCGCAACCGTTCGACGCCGGCCGCGACGGGGGAGCGTTCCAGCGCCTCGCGCAGCAGGGGGGCCGCCTCGCGCGCGTCCGCCTCGCGGCCGGTCCGCGAGAGCGCGTCGCCGAGCTTCTGCAGCGCCTCGATCCGCGACACCGCGCCCGGCTCGTCCGCGCGGGAGAGCGCGAGCTGTTCCCGGAAGATCTCGATCGCCTCCTCGATGCGGCCCTGGACGTCGAGGCTCCTCGCGACGCGGTGCCACGCCGCGCGGGTCCGCGGGTGACGCTCGCCGTGCAGCGCCCTCATCGCGCGGGCCGAACGCCGGTAGATCGCCTCGGCGTCCGCGGCCCGCCCCAACGTCAGGTAGACGTCGGCGAGGTACGTCTCGACGTACCGCACGTCGGCGTGGTCCTCGCCGACCCGCTCGACCTCGTCCGCCCGGAGCTCCTCCAATCGGGCGGCCGCCTCGTCCGGCCGCCCGGTCGCGAGGAGGCTGGTCGCGAGCTGGCATCCGATCTCGACCCGCAGCAGCGGCGCGAGGTGCGGCGCGGCGCGCGCGACCGCGTCACACCGTCGGCGGAGCACGAGGGCGTCCTCGGCCCGGCCGACCAGCGCGTACGTCGACGCCAGCTCGCCGGCGATCGGGAGGTCGGCGAGAGAGAGGTCGAGCCGGTCGCGGCGGTCGGGGTCGGCCGCCGCCGGGACGAGCTCCTCCAGTCGTCGGAGCGCGTCGTCGACGTGTCCGAGCTTCCGTCGCAGCACCGCCAGCGTCGCGCGCGCCGTCCGCGCCTCGGTCCGGTCGCCGAGACCCGCCGCCTCCCAGGTCGTGATCGCCGGGGCGAGCGCCCGCTCGGCGCCGGCGTAGTCGCCGATCTTCCGGTACGCGCGCGTGAGCCGGATGCGGAGGTCCGCCGCCGCTCGCGGGTCGTCCGCGAACGCGTCGTCGACGGTTGCCGTCGCCTCGTCGAGGACGTCCGACAGCTCCACCGCCCGGCCGAGACGCCGCGGGTCGACGGCGCCGAGCAGGCCGGCCAGGAACGCCTCGCTCCGTCGCGACCGGTCGAGCGCGACCTCCGCCCGCTCGAGGGCGTCCCGCTCCGCGACGAGGCTGTCGGCCGCCCGTCGCGCCTCGTCGCGCGCGCGGAGGAGCCCGATCCCCGCCGCGGCGCCGCCGAGGACGAGCGAGACGAGCGCGACGCCGGCCGCCGCGGCGAGCGGGCGGTGGCGACGGGCGAGGTCGCGCAGCGCGGTCCCGAGGCGGACGGGGCGCGCCGCGATCGGCGCCCCGTCGAGGACGCGGCGCAGGTCGCGGGCGAACGCCTCGACCGTCGCGTACCGGCGGTCGGGGTCCTTCTCCAGCGCCGTCGCGACGACCACCTCCAGGTCGCCGGCGAGCGACGGATCGAGGGCGGAGAGCCGCGGCGGCGTCACGTTCGAGATGCGGTCGACGACCTCGACGAGCCCCGCGCCGCCGACGTCGACCGGGAGGCGGCCGGCGAGCGCCTCGAACGCGATCACTCCGAGCGAGTAGACGTCGCTCCGGACGTCGACGGCGCGGAGGTCGCCGCGCGCCTGCTCGGGGCTCGCGTAAGGGACGGTGCCGAGGAGCGCGCCGGCCGCGGTGAGCATCGACGTCTCCCCGACCTCGGGCTCGGTCACCCGCGCGATGCCGAAGTCGAGGACGTGCGGCTCGCCGTCCGGAGTGACCAGGATGTTCGCCGGCTTCAGGTCGCGGTGGATCACGCCGCGCGCGTGCGCGTGCTCGACGGCCCGGGCGATCCGGACGACCAGCCCGATCCGCGCGCGCCGATCGAGGCCGCTCCCTCGCAGGTGGCGATCGAGCGGGACGCCGTCGATCCGCCGCGTGACGAGGTACGGGCTCGGGCCGAGGTCGGTCTCCACCACGCCCGCGTCGAGGATCCTCACCACGTTCGGGTGGTCGAGCCGCTCGAGCAGCTCCACCTCGAGCGCGAACCGTCGCCGCGCGGCGTCCGAGGCGGCGGCGGGGCGGAGGACCTTCACCGCGCACGGGCGCGGAGGATCGCCGCCGACCGCCGCGAAGACGGTCCCGGCGGCGCCGCGTCCGAGGACGCCCTCGACCGCGTACGGACCGATCGAGTCGGGGACGCGCTCCGGCCGCTCCTCCTCGAGGCGGCGTCGGAGGTCGGCGCCGACCGCCGGCCGGTCGAGCGGGCTCGGGCCGGCCTGGGCGGCGAGGAGCTCCCGCACCTCGTCCGAGAGCGCCGCGTCCCGCGCCCGCAGTCGTTCGAGGACCTCCTCCCGCTCGGCGTCGGAGGTCGCCTCCATCGCGTCCTCGAACGCGCGCCGGCGGAGCTCGTCGCGGTCCCGTTCGCTCACCCGTCGGCTCCCTCGTCCGCTCCTCCGTCGGGGGGCGCGCCGTCGAGGTGCTTCGCCAGCCACCCCCGCGCGAACGCCCAGTCGAGGTGCACCGTGCGGAGCGAGACCGCCAGGGCCCGCGCCGTCTCCTCGCCGGAGAGGCCGCCGAAGTAGCGGAGCTCGACGACGCGCGCGGCCCGCTCGTGCACCGACTCGAGTTCGGCGACCGCCTCGTGCACGCCGAGGAGCTCGGCCGCGTCGACCTCGATCGGGAGCTCGATTCCCTCGATCGGTTCGCGCCGCCGTCCGCCGCCGCGTCGGGCGGCGTTCCGGGCGCGGGCGTGGTCGACGAGCACCTGGCGGAAGACCTTCGCGGCGAGCGGGCGGAGCGCGTCCGGTTCTCCGGCGACGTCGACGTCGAGGCGGCGGAGCCGGAGCCACGCCTCGTGAGCGAGCGCGGTCGGCTGCAGCGTGTGGCCGACGCCCTCCCCGCGCATCGCGCCCCGGGCGAGGGCGCGCAGCTCGTCGTACGCCGCCGCGAGCGCCCGGGCGAGCGGCGGCTCGTCCGGCGGCTCGGATCCGTCCGGCGAGCGCGGGGTCGGCGTGTCGTTCGTGGCGGGGGGCTCGGACATCGTCGGCGCTCGCGCGGGTGCGAGCGCCGGCGATTGTACGCGAACCCGGCGGCCCTTCACGGCGCGCGAGCGGGGGCCCGCGCGCCGCGACCGTCACCCGTTCCTCAGGTCGTCGTCGAGCGACCTCATGTAGGCGTCGTACTCGTCCTGCAGCTTCTCGAAGCCGTACCGTTCGATCGCGTCGAGGACGAGCGAACCGTCCCGCTCGGGGAGCGTGGCGACGATCTCGTCGAACAGCGCGCGCGGCTCGCGGCCGCCGTGCCGGAGGAAGTGGACGAGCGCCCACCCCTGGGCGTAGGCGGCGCCGCCGAACGCGTAGAACCTCCCCGGCGAGAGGCGGACGAACTGCGCCAACGGGAGGCGGAAGATCCGCGCCGTCGCGACGTGCTCCTCGTGGACCTGGCCGGTGCTCCGGATCGCCCCGATCGTCGCGACCTCGTAGTACTCCGCGAGCCCCTCGTTCAGCCAACGGGGGATCGAGTCGCTCACGACGTCGAGGTACTGGTGCAACCCCTCGTGCACCACCGTGCGCATCATCATGTCGCGGTCGGGGAGGTTCCAGATCAGGAGCTGCTTCAGCGTGATGCTGTACAGGCCGGCGCTGTGCAGCGGGGTCTCGATCTCGAGGTCCTCGAGGTACGCGTCGTACCCGGCGCGCCCCGAGAAGAGGTAGACCGGGAACTTCCGGTCGGTGTCGGCCGGGAGGAGCTCGCGGCGGTACCAGGTGTACGCGCGCTCGAGCGTCGTCGCCGCCTCCCGGCAGACCGCGCGGTCGAGGTCGGAGCGGACGACGTAGTGGTCGGTCTCGAACTCGTGGAACCGCGGCCAGACCGGCCCGCGCTCGGCCTTCACGAGGACCCGGTGCGTCCGATCGATCTCGTTCGACGAGAGACCGAGGGCGGCCGCCCGTTCCAACACCCGGCGCGCGAGGTCGGCGCGATGCGATCGGAGGAGGGTGTCCGCGACCGCCTCGAACAGGTCGACGACGGCCGGGAACCCGGACGCGTCGGCGGCGATGTCGTCGAGGACGCCCGGCTCGTGCCGAAGCTCCGTCGCGAGGTCGAGACGGAGCCGCCAGAACTCCGCGTTCGCCGGGTCGGCCTCCGTCGCCGTGCGCACGTGGGAGAGCGCGCGCAGGAGATCGCCGCGCCCGCGGTGGACGATCGCCTTCAGGTGCTCGCGGCCGGCCACGGAGACGGCGGGGTCGGAGCCCGCCCGTCCGAGGAGCTCCTCGACCGCCGCCTCGTCGCCGCGCCCGAGCGAAGCCCGCAACGGCGCTTCGTACCGTTCGTGGCCGTGCTCGACCGCCGCGACCGGCGGCGCGTCCGGCGTTCGCTCCGCCCGCAGCCACGCCGGCACGACCTGCGCCGCGTCGTACGACGTCTCGAACTCGGCGCGGGACGCCTCCCGGTACCCGTCGGCGAGTCCCTGCATCCACTGCGGCTCGATCCTTCCGGTCAGGCGGATCGACGTGAAGTCGTCGACGAGCACCGAGACCAGGCCGGAGGTGTCGCCGGTCAGCCGCCCGGAGACGACCCTCCTCCCGTTCGCGAGGACGCGGATCGAGGAGCCCCGGGCGTCCACGACGACCGTGTACGGTTCGTCGGGGACGAGCGGGGAGCGCTCGGAGGAATCGATGCTGCGGATCTCGCCCGCCCCGCGTTGGGAGATCGAGATCCCGACGGTCCGCCGGTCGCTCTTCTCGATCTTCCGGGTGAAGAACCGCACGGTCACCTGGCTCAGGTCCGGTCGGCGCCCGAACGTGATGGTCGGCTTGTGGCCCGGGGTCGACGGCCACGCCTCGCCGGAGACCTCGATCCGGACCGAGCCGTCGAACCGCGCCGGGAAGAGGACGTGCGAGCGATTCGTCGCCGGCCGCGCGGCGACCGCCTTCCCGTTCGTCCGATGGATGCGTTCCCGCAGTGACGGGAGCACTCCGAAGTCCCCGAGCGCGTCCTTCGAATAGACGACGTCGAGCGAGCCGCTGAGGTCGATGTACCGCTTCAGGTCGCCGCTCACGAGGTCCGCCGGCCGCGGCTCGGGGAACGCCGTCGCGAACGCGATCTCCTCGAACAGCCGTTCGAGCTCCAGCCGCTTCCCGTACGCCCAGGGTCGCTCGCGGTGCGTCTCGAGCAACGCGTCGAGTCGCTCGCGCGCGTCGTCGGGTCGCCGGTCGTCGACCGCGGCGCGGACCTCGTCGAGGCCGGCGAGGAACGCGTCGCGGGAGGGCGGCGCGGTCTCCTCCGCGGCGACGACGGAGACGGGAGGCGCGACGAGCGAGGCGGCGAGGAGGAGTCGGGCGGCGTGGGGCATGCGGATCCATGGAGCGGGGCGACGGCTCGGCGAGCGTCGCCCCTGGAAGTCGGACTCCGCTCTACCGACGACATCCTGCCACATTCACGGCTCGAGCCCGGATCGAGGGCCCGGAACGAGCCCGGCCGCGGTCCTCGAAGCGGAGGTCGGCTTCGATAGACTGCCCCGTTTCCCTCCCGGCCTCGGAACGACCATGAAGCGGAAATCAGCTCCGTCCGACCCTCCGCCCGGATCGTCGATCGACGCCCTCTTCCGGCCCCGTTCGGTGGCGGTCGTCGGCGCGTCGAGGCGGCGTCACTCGATCGGCCGCGAGGTCCTCCGGAACCTCGTCGAGGGGGAGTTTCAGGGGCCGGTCTTCCCGGTCAACGCGAAGGCCGAGGTCGTTCAGTCGATGAAGGCGTACGCGCGGGTCTCGGACATCGAGGACCCGGTCGACCTCGCCGTCGTCGCCGTGCCGCGCCAGCACGTCCTCGCCGTGGCGAAGGACTGCGCCCGGAAGGGCGTGAAGGGGCTCGTCGTCATCACCGCCGGCTTCCGCGAGGCGGGGCGCGAGGGGGCCGAGCGGGAGGAGGCGCTGAAGAAGACCGCCGCGAAGGCGGGGATGCGGGTGATCGGCCCGAACTGCATGGGGATCGTCAACACCGCCGACGACGTCCGGCTGAACGCGTCGTTCGCGGCGGTGAAGCCGCTGCCGGGGCGCGTCTCGTTCGCGACCCAGTCCGGCGCGCTCGGCGAGGCGATCCTCGCCGACGCCCGCGAGCTCGGGGTCGGCATCTCGATGTTCGCGTCGATCGGCAACCTCGTCGACGTCACCGCGTCCGACCTGGTCGAGGCGTTCGGGAACGACCCGCGGACCGACGTCATCCTCCTCTACCTCGAGTCGTTCGGGGAGCCGCGGCGGTTCACCCAGATCGCGCGCGAGCTCGCCCGGAAGAAGCCGATCGTGGTCGTGAAGTCGGGGCGCTCGACCGCCGGCGCCCGCGCCGCCGCCTCGCACACCGGCTCGTTGGTCGGGATGGACATCGCCGCGGAGTCGCTCCTCGAGCAGTGCGGCGTGCTCCGGGCGCGCTCCGTCGCGGAGATGTTCACCATGGCGAAGGCGTTCGCGAACCAGCCGGTCCCGGCCGGCGACCGGGTCGCGATCGTCACGAACGCCGGCGGCCCGGGGATCCTCGCCACCGACGCGTGCGTCGGCCACGGCCTCGAGCTCGCCGAGTTCTCGGCCCGGACGACGAAGCGTCTCGCCGCCGCGCTCCCCGAGGGGGCGGCGGCGCAGAACCCGGCCGACCTGATCGCCGACGCCGACGCGAACCGCTTCTCGCGCGCGCTCGCCGCCGTCGGCTCCGACGCCGGCGTCGACGCGATCCTCGCGGTCTTCGTCTCCCCGGTGACGACCGACGCGCCGGCGGTCGCGCGCGCGATCGCGGAGAGCGCGGAGTCGTCCGGCAAGACGACGCTCGCCTGCTTCATGGGGAAGGAGAAGGACGACGAGGGGGTGGCGATCCTGCGCGAGGCGGGCGTCCCGGTCTATCGCTTCCCCGAGGAGGCGGCGGCCGCGCTGTCGGCGCTCTGCCGGTACCGGCGGTTCCGCGACCGGCCGCGCGGGAAGGACGTCCGCTTCGAGGTCGACGTCCGACGGGCGCGTCGCGCGATCCAGCGGGCCCGTCGCGCCGGGCGCACGATGCTGGTCGGCGAGGACGTGGGGGAGATCCTCGCGGCGTACGGCATCCCGACCGCGCCGTCGATCGTCGCGACGGACGTCGGGCAGGCGCTCGAGTTCGCGAAGGAGGTCGGCTACCCGGTCGTGCTGAAGGCGGAGTCGGAGAAGTTCGCGCACAAGACCGACGTCGACGGCGTGCGCGTCGGCCTGAAGAACGGCGACGAGGTGTTCGAGGCGTACGAGGACCTGCGGAAGCGCCTCGGCCGGAGGGACCGGAACCTGAAGCTCCGGGTGCAGAAGCAGATCAAGGGGGAGGCGGAGGTGATCCTCGGCGCCGCGACCGACCCGCAGTTCGGGCCGCTCCTCCTGTTCGGCCTCGGCGGCGTCCACGTCGAGGTGCTCCGCGACGTCGCGGTCCGCGTCCACCCGATCTCCGACATCGACGCCGCGGAGATGGTCCGCGCCATCAAGGGGTACCCGCTCCTCGCCGGCGCCCGCGGCAAGCGCCCGGTCGACGTCGAGTTCCTCGAGGAGACGCTCCTCCGGCTCTCGCAGATGATCGCCGACCTCGAGGAGGTCGCCGAACTCGACCTGAACCCCCTGATCGTCGGCGAGGACCGAACCACCGCCGCCGTGGTCGACGCAAGGCTGAGGTTGAGCTGAGCGGAACGCATTCGGGAAAGTCGTCGCGTTCCCTACGGCGGGCGCCGGGAAGGGGAGGCGCTCTCCGACCCGCTCACGTCCTCGCGCGATGCACCTGGGTGGGTCTCCGCTCGGTTTCGAGTCGCGCTGCGGGGTCGCTCTCGGAGACACCTCCCCTTCCCGGCCCCCGCCTCGCCCGCTTCGGACATCCTCACCCGATTCCGCTTTGGGGGTACGGGGGAAAGCGGAGATGACCGATGGATGTGGACGTACCGTGCCAGGCTCGATTCGTCCGCACGACCGACGCGAGGTGAGCACGCCGACGTCGCTCGTGCGGACGAATCGAGCCTGGCACGGTAGGTCCACTCGGAAGCGCGGGCCCGACGTCAGCCCCCTCTCTCCCGCTCCTCCCATGGGATGGCGCTGACGCGGAGACCTGTCGTCACCGTCGCTCCTCCCATGG
>JAUIEL010000100.1 GCA_030428825.1 bacterium | reverse complement strand
TTCGGGCGAAGGAACGTGACGAGACCGCGTTCGCCGACCTGATCGAGGCGACGCAGGCGCGGCTGATCTCACGCATCTCACGGACGGGTCTCCAGCGCGTCGACGCCGAGGCCGTGGCGTTCACGGTCTACCGCGAGGCGTGGCAGTGGATGACCAGGCTGCGGGATCCGTCCCGGTTCGAGGCCTGGATCGGCGTGATCGGCCGTCGAAAGGCGTCCGACGAGAGAAAGCGCGAGCGACTGCGGCGGCGACGCGAGGAAGAACTCGTCGATCACCACCTGGAGTCGCTCGAAGGAGAACCCGGCGAAGAGCGGCACGTCCGCCGCCAGGAGGAGCTCGAGCAGCTCTTCGCGGGGCTCGACGAGACGGACCGGAGGCTGCTGGAGGCGAAGTACCTCGACCGTGTCACGATCCACGAGATCGCGCGCGTCACCGGCTTCAAGATCCACCAGATCAAGCACCGGCTGAAGAAGGCGAAGGAACGGCTCCGGCGACTGCGGTCCGGCGAGACCGAGGTCGATCCGGAAGACCAGCGAACACGGGCTCAGGCTCCGGGAGACGACGAAAGAAGACACGAACCACTTGGGGTGGTGACCCCCGCGGGGAAGCGGGGGAATGACGAGTGAGTCGGCCTGCCTACCGCGCCCCGGGGGGGAGCGTCGGGGGTAGGCCGGCTCCTTTTTTCGGTCCGGCCGCATCGTCCAAATCGTCCGGTCCCCCCGACAGGTCCCAGAGGTCGGCCGGCCGGCCGTGCGCCTCGAGGAACCTTCGGGTCGGCGCCTCGAGGGCGTCCCGCACCGATCGGAGGGTCTCCTCGTCCCACGAGGGTCGCTCGGTCAGCTCGCGCTGGAACGGACGGACGAGCGCCGCCGTGAGGCCCGGCGCCAGGCGGTGCGCGGTCCGGAACGCGCGGCTCCTCCGGAGGCGCTTCAGGAGCGGGGGGTCGACGCGGCGGCCGAGGGAGGGGTTTCTCGGCGAGTCGTCGGCGGGGATCTCGACCGAGTCGTCGACCCCGAGGAACCGGAACGCCTCGCGCAGCACGTCGCCCGGCGCGCTCCGGAACTCCTCGAAGAAGAGGACGTGCAGCCGGCCCGCGTCCCGATGTCCGGCGTACGCCTCGACCTGGGCCTCGTAGTCGCTCGTGTCGACGTACTCCGGGAACGTCCGGACCGTCTCGCCGAACGAGCCCGCGGTCCGGTGGCCGGCCCGCCGGGCGTGGAGCCACGCCGACTCCATTCGCCGGAGCGGGTGGCGGACGATGTACAGGAGCCTCGCGTCGGGGAGGTGGCGGGCGATCCGCTCCGCCGCCCGGGGGTTCTTCCGGCGTTTGGCGTAGTTCGGGCTCCCCTCGCCCACGGCCGTCCGGCCGGCGCCGTCCCGGAATCGTGAGGCGTACCAGTCGATCCCCCTCGCGTAGACGTCGTCGTACGAGAAGAAGTCGAGCTCCTTCCTCGGGTGGAGGAAGACGTCCGGATGGCGGCCGAGGAGCGCGCAGAGGCTCGTCGTGCCGCACTTCGCGGCGCCGATCACGAGGAAGTTCGGGAGGGTCCCCGCGTTTTCCATTGGACAGGCGGCGGCTCCGTGCGAATGCTGGATACCCGTCCGCACCCTAGCGACTCGACGCGGCCCCGCACCAGCGGCCGTGCTCCCATCCCATGAACATCCTCGCGCACCTGACGCTCGGCGAGGTCTCGGGCGTCCTCTCGGTCTTCCTCCTCGGCGTCGCCGTCGGGGCCGTGGTCGCCACGGTCCTCTTCCGCCGGAGAACGGTCCGCCGCGTCGACGGGCGCTGATGACCACGATCGAGAGCGCCGGCGCGGTCGACCGCGACCGGCTGACGCGCGCGTTCCGCGACGTCCGGGACTTCACGGGGGGGCTCTGTCGACCGCTCCGGACCGAGGACTACGTCGTGCAGAGCATGCCCGACGCCAGCCCGACGCGGTGGCACCTCGCCCACACCACGTGGTTCTTCGAGACGTTCGTGGTCCGGGCGGCGCGACCCGACCTCCCGGTCGTCGACCCGGCGTACCACCACCTGTTCAACTCGTACTACGAGACGATCGGCGACCCGTTCCCGCGGCCGAAGCGCGGGCTCCTCACCCGACCGACCGTCGAGGAGGTGTTCGAGTACCGGCGGCTGGTCGACGCGCGGGTGCGGGAGATCCTCGCGACCGCCGACGAGGCCGTCGTCGCGCGCGTCGCGCCCGCGCTCGAGGTCGGTCTGCACCACGAGCGGCAGCACCAGGAGCTGCTGCTCACGGACCTCTGGCACGCCTTCTCCCAGAACCCGCTCCACCCGGTCTACCGCGACGTCACGCTCGACGACCCGGGCGAGACGCGGCCGCTCCGCTGGACCACCTACGACGAGGGGGTCGTCCACGTCGGCCACTCGGGGAGCGACTTCGCCTACGACAACGAGCGGCCGCGCCACCGCGTGTTCCTCGAGACGTACGAGCTCGCCGACCGTCCGGTGACCATCGGGGAGTTCCAGGAGTTCGTCGACGACGGCGGCTACCGGCGGTCCGACCTCTGGCTCGCCGAAGGGTTCGACCTCGTGCGGCGGGAGGGGTGGCGCGCGCCGCTCTACTGGAAGGAGGGGTACGGCGTCACCCGCTGCTTCACGTTGGCCGGGCTGATCGAGCCGAACCCCGCCGCCCCGGTCTCGAACGTCAGCTACTTCGAGGCCGACGCCTACGCGCGGTGGGCCGGCGCCCGGCTTCCGACCGAGTTCGAGTGGGAGGCCGCGGCGGCCGCGCTCCCCGTGGCCGGGAACTTCGTGGAGGGGGAGGCGTTCCGGCCGCTCCCCGACCCGGCCGGCGCGGGGGCGCCGGAGGAGCGCGACGCGCCGGCGCTCCCGCGACAGATGTTCGGCGACGTCTGGGAGTGGACCTCCAGCGCGTACGCCCCGTACCCCGGCTTCACGGCGCCGGCGGGGGCGCTCGGGGAGTACAACGGGAAGTTCATGGTGAACCAGTACGTCCTCCGGGGCGGCTCGTGCCTCACCTCGCGGAGCCACGTCCGGGCGACGTACCGGAACTTCTTCGCCGCCGCGTCGCGCTGGCAGTGCTCGGGCTTCCGCCTGGCGCGCTGAGCGAGCGCGCCGGAGGCGAGGGGGAGCGGGTCCGAGCTCCGGAGCGCGGAATCGCCCCCGTCTGATAGACTCCGGCACCGGAACCGCCCGGCCCGTCCGTCCACTCACGCCCTCGGGAGCCCTGCCGTGAACCGCATTCCGATCGACGAGGTGAAGGGGAACTTCGACGACGTGCTCCTGCTCGTCTCGAACGGGAAGCAGCGCATGGTGATCACCGACGGCGACGAGGCGAAGGCGGCGTTGATCCCGCTCGAGGACCTGGCGCTCCTCGAGAACCTCGACGGCGACGCGAACATCGAGAAGGAGACGGTGCCGCGGGCCGAGGTCCAGGCGCACCTGAGCGAGGATCTCGACCAGGTCGCCGGCCGCGAGGAGCGGATCGTCGTGCGGGACGGGAAGACCGACATCGCGGCGCTCGTCCCCGAGCGCGACCTCGCGACCCTGGAGGGGCTCGACTCGCGGCTCGACATCGAGGCGGCGAAGCGGCTCCTCGAGAAGATGCGGGGCGACGGCTGACCCGACGCCCCGGCGTTCCAACCGTGTGACGGACGGACCGTCCCGCCGCTCGTCGTTCGTCGACCGGCGGCCCCGCCCGATTGGCCGCGCCCGGAATCGCGGGCTACTCTTCCCCCGACGTCTCGAGCCCGACCCCGACCTCGGCCCCGACGACCCTCCGCCCGCGCTCACCCAGCACTCGCGGGATCGAACGGCCTCCGTCCGGGAACCGGCGACGCCCGCCCGGGCGCCGCCCGGGTTCGTTCGTGCCCACCCCAGCCCCTCCCCGGAGGACGACCGCCGATGCCCAAGCTCTCCCTCCCGACCCTGCTCGCGCTGCTCTCGATCTCGACCCCCGCCGTCGCCCAGTTGAACCAGACCTGGGTCCGGTTCCAGAACGACCCCTCGATGCTCTCCTCCGGGACGATCTCCGACCTCGCGCACGAGACCGACCTCGCGTGGGCGGACCTCGACCTCGACGGGTTCGTCGACCTGGTCGTGGTGCGGAAGGAGCCGTTCACCTCCCCCGGGAAGCGGACGAACCTCCTCCTGATGAACGAGGGCGGCGTCCTGACCGACCGGACCGCCGTCTACGCCGTCGCCGCGGACATCCCCGGCGACCAGGGGTTCCGCACGCCGACCAACGACCGGGACGTCGTCCTGCCGGACGTCGACTCGGACGGGTACCCGGACGTCGTCACCGCGACCACCCTCAGCGACGGCGACCCGAAGCACGTCGGTCACCCGCGGGTCTACCGCAACCTCGGCCACGGGGTCTCCGGGTGGAACGGCCTCCGGTTCGAGGACGCGCGCGTGCCGCAGCTCGTCCACTTCGGGACGGGTCAGCCGCAGAACCCCCGCTTCTGCTCGGTCGCGGCGGGGGACGTGACGAACGACGGCGCCCCGGACCTCTACTTCGGCGACTACGACTCGAGCGGCGCCGGCGGGAGCCAGCAGTCGCCGAGCCAGGACCTGAACGACCGCCTGCTCGTGAACGACGGGAACGGCTACTTCACCGACGAGAGCCTGGCCCGCATGACCACGACGATGCTCGACTCCGCCTTCGGCAACTCGGTGGTGATCGCCGACCTGAACCTCGACGGCTACGCGGACACCGTGAAGGACACCGCGCTGAACGCGCCGCAGTACGTCGCCGCCTCGTACAACGACCCCTCCCAGCCGGGGAAGTTCTCGATCTTCGACGTCTTCCACAACAACGCGCCGTACCACACGAGCGCCGGCGACCTGAACAACGACGGGCGCCCCGACGTCGTCGTGAGCGACGACGTCGACGACCGGTTCCGGCTGAACCTCTCGAACGACCCCCTCGGCCGCGTGAACTGGTCCTCGGCGCGGACGTTCGACTTCGCGTCCGGCTCGGACGACGGCTTCGGCAGCAACAACCTGATCGCCGACCTCGACGGGGACGGATGGAACGACGTCCTGATCGCCGACGTCGACGTCGACATCGGCGGGTACGACCGGCGGCTCCACATCTACCGCAACCTCGGCGGCTCGCCGGGGACGACCAACCTCTCCCTGAAGGAGGAGCGGCAGTCGACGAGCGGCGGCTGGATCGGCGTGGTCGGGATGCTCGCGTCCGACCTGACCGGCACCCACGACGTGGCGGTGTTCGACGTCGACGGCGACTGCGACAACGACCTCGTCGTCAGCCGGAAGGACGGGACCGCGGTCTGGCGGAACCTGACCGACCCCGCGACGTGCGACCAGGTCTGCCAGGCGAAGGTCGGGTTCGGGGACGGGACGCACGACCTGTCGGTCTGCGGCGGCGACCTCTCCTCCGGCGCGCCGGCCACGATGACGCTCTCCGGCGCGGCGCCCGGCGGGAGCGCGATCCTGTTCGCCGGCCTCGCGTTCAGCCCGACCCCCGTGTACGAGCTCTCCGGCACGCTCGTCCCGGTGCCGTGGCTCCTGGCGGTGACCCTCCCGACCGGCAGCGGGACCGTCCAGCTCCCGGTCCCCGGCGGGAACGGCCCGCTGACCCTCTGGGCGCAGGCGGCGGTGACGAAGGCCGGCGGCTACGGGGTCTCGAACGCGGTGCGGATCGAGCTGAAGCCCTGACCCGCCGGACCGGCCCGACCCGCCGCGGACCGCCCGCGACTCGTCCCGCCCGGGACGGCTCGCGGGCGCGTCCGCCGCTCAGTCCTTGAACGTCTTGACGTGCCTCTTCCAGGCGTCCTCGAACGTGAGCGGCGTCAGGTCGAAGTGCTCCTTCAGGGCGTCGCGGTAGCTCTCGCCCCGCTTGATCGCCTTGCAGATCTCGCCGAACCCCTTCGGGTCGGTCGCGATCAGGAACTCGCAGTACGACCAGACGAGGGCGTGCTCCTCCAGGGTGAGCTCGGTCGTCTTCTTCGTGGCGGTCTCGACGAACGACGGCCGGTTCCGCTTGTTCGCCAGCTTCTTCACCGGCGCCCGCCACCGGCCGCCCTTGAACGTCGCCACCGTGTCCTGCTCGCGATAGCAGAAGTTCGTGCACCGGCGGTGGAGGACGTGCTCGAAGTAGTGGGCGAGGCCCGCGTCGATCCAGCCCCCCTTGAGCTGACCCGGCCAGCGCGCGTCCCAGACGTTGGCGAGGAGGAGGTGGGTGACGTTGTGGACGATCGCCCGGTAGAGGTCGGCCGACGCGCTCTCGTCCGGGTCGACGTACGACGGGTCGATATGCACGGTGTAGATCCCGACCGCGCCCATCCGCTTCGTCCCCGTGACGTTCGGGTTCGGCTGGTTCGTGTAGTGCTCCGACGCGAGCCGGTTGTGGGCGAACCGCTTCCAGACCATGACGTGGAACAGGGTCGAGAAGTCGTCGTCCTCGGCCGCGGTCACCGCCTTGAACCGCTCGAACAGGTCCTCGAGCCGCTCGACGTAGAGGTGCATCGCCTCGTGGTCCGAGAGGCGTTCACGCTTCACGGTGATCTTGTCTCCGCTCCAGAACAGGAGGAAGTGGTCGCTCTGCCCGATCGGGAAGTCGTGATGGAACCGGTCCCAGTGCTCCTGCATCCCCTCCATCCAGCGGTCCTGCTCGGCGCGGGCGTCCGCGACGCGCCGGTCGCCGAGCGCGCAGTCCGAGCAGTCGACCTCGAGCGTCCCGCGGCAGTCGGGACACCCCGCCACGTAGGAGCAGAAGCGCGTGTTCGCCTCGAGCTCGACCTCGGTCTCGTCGTGCCGGTTGCACGCGAACCAGCCGCGGTCGTCGCAGGCGCCGCACGTGTCGTGCGCGGGCGGGCTCTCGTCCTGGTGCGACGGGAGGAGGAGGGAGAGGATCAGCGGGGCGACGGAGGGGATGGGAGTCATGGGGAACGCTCCTCGACGTCACGACGTCACTGCGGGGGGGGCCAGATCTTCCTCACCTGTGCGATGGGAGTGATGAAACCGATCGCCGACGAACCGGCGACGGCGTCGACGGCCTGCATGGCGGTGACGAGTCCGATCACCCGTCCCTCGGCGTCGATCGCCGGGCCGCCGCTCTGGCCGGGGTGGACCGCGGCGTCGACCTGCAGGAAGTGCTCGACCTTCCGGCTGACGATGCCGCGGAAGGTCGACGCGATCATGGTGTCCCCGGCCTGCATCGCCTCCTTCCCGAGCGGGAAGCCGATGAGGTAGACGTCCGAGCCGGGGAGCGGGTCGCCGACGTCGAGGTCGAGCGACTCCAGCACCGGCATCCCCTCGAACGGCTCGATGCGGACGAGGGCGAGGTCGTCCGTCCCCGACGCGGCCCACCGGACGAGCCGCGCGGGGCGGCGCGTCGGGGTCCCGGTGAAGACGGCCCTCAGCTCGAGGGTCGGGAGCGCCAGCTCGCGAGGGCCGACCTCGATCGGGTCGAGCTCGGTCCCCTTCTTGAAGACGACGTGCGCGTTGGTGAGGATCCAGCCTCCCCCCAGGCAGAACCCCGAGCCGGTCCCCTCGTTCCGGACCGGCTGGCCGCGTCCGTCGAAGTTCGGCTGCAGGCCTTGCTCGGTCTGCGCGACGTGGAGGATCCGCCCGGTCGACTGGTGCCGGAACGTCACGCTCGCCTCGATCAGGACGACCGCCTGCTCCACGCGGCGGACCCGGTCGAGGCGCTCCTCCTCCAGCCGCACCGGGTCGTACAGCTCGAGGGCGGAGCGGTTCTCGTCCAGGGCCGACCGCAGGGCCGCGATCTCCCCGGCCGCCGACTGCTCGTTCTCCTCCAGCTTTCGGAGCGACTCCTCCAGCCGGGACCGCTCCGCCTCGAGCGACGTCCGGTGCGTCTCCCACGCGCCGCGGGCCTCGTCGATCTGCCGCTGCTGGGTCGTCCAGGCCTCGCGCTGCTCCTCGATCTGCGCCCGGGCGAGCGCGAGCTGCTCCGCGATCTTCCGGTCGAGCTCGGCGGTCTTCTGCTCGAGGTCGAGGACCGCCCGGTCGCCCCGGTCGGAGAGCCACCGGACCGCCGCCCAGCCGCCGGCGACGAGGAGGATCGAGCTCAGGACGACGAGGACCAGGGCGCCGCGCGACTTCTTCCGGACCATCTGCTCGACGTTCGCCCCCTCGGGGATGCCGAGCTTCTCGCGGACGATCATCATCGTCTCGGCCCCGATCGACCGGCCGCCCGCGCGGTCGCCGAGCGCGCCGGCCGGGATCTCCATCGTCTCTTCTCCGCCGCCGAGCGACGAGAGGACGGCGAACCGGGGGCCGCCGGGGCCGAGCTGGAAGACGTCGCCGTGCTTCAGCGCCTGCGACGACACCGGCCGGCCGTGGACGAGCGTCTTGTTCTTCGAGCCGAGGTCCTCGAGTCGCGGCCGGCCGTCGACCAGCGTGAGCCGCGCGTGGTGGGACGAGACGCCGGGGAAGGACGACTGCGGGACGACGACCTCGTTCCGCGGGTCGCGACCGATCGTGAGACCGCCGTCGACCAGGTCGATCGTGGCCGGGAGGGCGTCGATGCGGAGCGGTTGGAGGGTCCAGCGCTCGCCGGGAGGGGAGTCGGTCATCGGCGGGGACGCCTCGCGGCGCTCAGATCCTGATCCTCTTCCGCGAGAGCGGAGGGTTGTCGTATTCGATCTCGACGTCGAACTCGGCGCCGTCGCCGGTCGCATCGGCGAACCGGAACTCGAGCCGGGCGTTCGAGTCGATCGGGAGGTCCGTGATCTTCACGCGGCGCCCGAACGTGGTGCGGCGCGTGTGCTTCGAGAGGTCGTCCTCGCCGCCGTACGGACGGACGAGGGTGACCGCGACGTCCGCCCCCTCCGGGAGGAGGAACTCGCAGCGCGCGAGCTCGCGGCCGAGCATCCCCTCGATCGGGAGCGTCGCCTCGCCGCCGGCGGGGACGCGGACGCGATGGGTCCCGCCGGACGGGAACGTCGCGTCGGTCAGGAGCTCGTACCGGCCGTTCTCCTCCTTCAGGAACCCGAACCGGACGCTGTGCTCCCCCGTCTCCGTCAGCGTGAACTCGTCGAGGAGGAGCCGCCGGGGGTCGTCCTCGGCCGGCCGGAACTCCGCCAGCACGCCGCGGTCCGGGCCCCGCAGCTCGGCCAGCGGCTCGCCCTTGCGGTGGAAGGTGCGGAGCTCGAGCCGGAGCGTCGTGCCGGCGACCGCCTCGAACCGGATCGTGTTGTAGAACCCCTGCACGATCATCCCCTTCGCCGTCGCGCCGAGCGGGATCGAGCCGTCCCCCTTCCGGCGGTCGACCTCCTCCTCCTCGTCTCCCCCCGTGGGAGCGGCGGCGACGGGGCCGGCGGCGAGGGGGCCGGGGAGCGCGAACACGGCGAGGGCGGCGATCCGGAGGGTGAAACGCGGGTCCATGCCGTCGATGATAGCGGGTCCGGGGGATGGAAGTCGTCGCGCCCGGCGGGCACAATCGACCCTTCCGCCCTCTCCGGAGCCGCGCCTCGGTGACCACCCTGAAGGCCCGCCAGAAGCTCGGGAAGTACCGCCTCGTGCGGCGCATCGCCTCGGGCCCGTACGCCGACGTGTTCGAGGCGTCGGACACGATCGAGGGCGTGCGCGTGGCGCTGAAGGTCCCGCACGCCACGATGGTGACGCCGTCGATGCTCGAGGACTTCCGGCGGGAGGTGCGGATCACGGCGCGGCTCGACCACCCGAACGTGCAGACGATCAAGAACGCCGACTTCATCGGCGAGCGGTTCGTCGTCGCGCAGTCGCTCGGCACGGAGTCGCTGGCGGACCGGCTGAAGCGCCGGCTCGGGCTGGAGCGGGCGTACGACTACGCGGGGCAGCTCCTCGAGGCGGTCGCGCACGCGCACGAGCACCGGATCATCCACTGCGACATCAAGCCGGAGAACATCCTCCTCTTCCCCGGCGACCACCTCCGGCTGACCGACTTCGGCATCTCGAAGGTGGCGCTCCGGACGCTGAGCGCGTCCGGGTCGGGGACGGTCGGCTACGTCGCCCCCGAGCAGGCGCTCGGCCAGCCCCGGTTCGAGTCGGACGTCTTCTCGGCCGCGATCGTCGTCTACCGGATGATCAGCGGTGCCCGCCCCGAGTGGCCGTTCCAGTGGCCGCTCGCGGGGAGCGCGCGGCTGCGCCGGAACGCGCCCCGCGGCGTGGTCGAGTTCCTCAAGAAGTGCCTCGAGGTCGACTACCGGAAGCGGTGTCGAGACGGGATCTCCATGTTCGAGGCCTGGGAGGAGCTCGCCCCGGGGATCGAGCGGTACCTCCGCCTCCGCCGGGCCCGTCGCCGGCGCGCCGGCGCGGCGCGCGAGGCGACGACGTGAGCGGCGCCCCGGTCCCGTCCGGGTCGCGCGCGTACATCGATGCCGCCATGGACGCCGTGGAGCTCCTCCCCGTCCACGGCGGTCGCGCGGCCGTCTTCTGCGCGCCTCGGCCCGGCAAGAAGGGGCCGAACGAGGACGCCGCGCTCGTCGCGACCCTCGACCCGGAGTGCACGCTCCTCGCCGTCGCCGACGGCGCGGGAGGGATGCGCGGCGGCGACCGGGCCTCGCGCATCGCGATCGAGCGGGTCCGGGACCGTCTGGCGGAGGCGGCGCCGGAGGAGGCGCGCGCGCGCCTGGTGTCGGCGCTCGAGGACGCGCACCACTCGATCTTGTCGCTCGGCCTCGGCGCGGCGACGACGTTCGCGGGGGTGCTGATCGACGAGCAGCGCCTCCGGTCGGTCCACGTCGGGGACAGCGTCGTCCTGGTGATGGGGCAGCGCGGCCGCAAGCGGCTTCAGACGGTCTCGCACTCCCCCGTCGGCTACGCGGTCGAGGCCGGCATCCTCGACGAGCGCGAGGCGCTCGACCACGAGGACCTGCACCTCGTGTCGAACCTCCTCGGCGTCGGCGACCCCCGGATCGAGATCTCGACCGAGCTCGAGCTGAACCCGCGCGACACGGTGGTGATCGGGAGCGACGGTCTGTTCGACAACGTCGTCGTCTCGGAGATCGTCGAGGCGGTCCGCAAGGGAGACCTGCTCGACGTGACGGTGGCGCTGGTCGAGCGGACGCTGAGCCGGATGGTCGACCCGGCCGCCGGCCGGCCGAGCAAGCCGGACGACCTCTCGATGATCGTCTACCGGCCGGATTGACGGGGGCGTCGTGACCGAGCCGCTCGCGCCGCTGCTCGACTGGATCGCCGTCGACTCGACGACGGGTCGGGAGGGGGAGTACGCGGACGCGCTCGCGGACCACCTCCGACGCGTCGGCTTCGCGGTCGAGCGCCAGGCGGTCGGGCCGGGGCGGGACAACCTCCTCGCCCGCGCGGGCCCGCCGGCGATCGTCTTCTGCACGCACCTCGACACGGTGCCGCCGTTCTTCGGCCCGCGCGCCGACCGGAGCGTCGTCCACGGCCGCGGCGCGTGCGACGCGAAGGGGGTCGCGTGGTCGATGATCGAGGCGGGGCGGCGGCTGCTCGACCGCGGCGAGGACCGGGTCGGCTTCCTGTTCACCGTCGGGGAGGAGGTCGACTTCGCGGGGGCGCGCGCGGTCCGCGAGGCGCGCCCGGCGCCGTTCGCGCCGCGCTTCACCGTCGTGGGGGAGCCGACGGAGAACCGGTTCGTGAAGGCGCACAAGGGGGTCCTCGGCGCCACGCTCGTCGGCCACGGGGTGAAGGCGCACAGCTCCCGGCCGCTCGGGCCGTCGGCGATCCACGAGGTCGTCCGCGCCGTCGCCGCCCTCCTCGACGCCGACTGCGGCGCCCACCCGGTCCTCGGCGAGGGGTCCTTGAACGTCGGGACGATCCGCGGCGGCCTGGCGAAGAACGTCGTCGCCGACCACGCCGAGGCGGAGCTGTTCTTCCGGACCGTCGAGCCGACCGCGGAGTTGCTGCGACGCGTCCGCGACCTCCTGCGGGAGGGGGTCGACCTCGTCGAGGGGGTCGCGTGCGACCCGTGCGAGTTCCTCGTCCCCCCGGGGCGGGAGGGGACGGTCGAGACGTTCGGCACGGACGCGCCGTTCCTCGACGGCTTCGGCGAGCGACTCCTGTACGGGCCGGGCCGGATCGTCGACGCGCACACCGACCACGAACGGATCGAGCGGGCCGCGATCGACCGCGCGGTGGCGGAGTACGTGGAGGTGGCGGTCGAGCTGCTCGCCCGACCGGAGGGACCGCGCGAGGAGTGAGCCGCCGGGCGCTCAGCCGCCGTCCAGCACCTCCCGCACCTCGCGGGCGAGCTGCTCGCGCCGGAACGGCTTCGGGAGGAGCCGGCCGAGCTTCGACTCGCGGAGCTCCTCGGCGTCGGAGTAGCCGGAGATGAACAGGACGGGGAGGTCCGGGTAGCGCTCGCGGAACCCGCGGGCCAGCTCGACGCCGTTCATGCCCTCGGGGAGCACGACGTCGGTCAGGAGGAGGTCCGGCCGTTCCTCGCCGTTGGTGATCGAGAGCGCCTCCGGCCCGTCCGCCGCCGGGACGACGACGTAGCCGAGGGAGGAGAGCGTCCGGTCGACCAGGTCCCGCAGCTCCTCGTCGTCCTCGACCAGCACCACGCGTTCGCCGCGGCCTCGGTGCGCGTCGTCGCCGGCGGGGGGGGCGGGAGGCGGCGGCTCGGAGGAGGCGTCGGCGCGGGGGAGGAAGAGGCGGACCTTCGTCCCCATCGACGGCGTGCTGTGGATGTCGACGTGGCCGCCGGACTGCCGGACGAACCCGTAGACCATGCTCAGCCCGAGGCCGCTCCCCTTCCCGACGTCCTTGGTGGTGAAGAACGGCTCGAAGGCGCGCTCGAGGACGTCCCGGCTCATCCCCGCGCCGTTGTCCTCCACCTCGATCTCGACGAACGCCCCCTGCGCGTCGGGGTCGGTCGCCGGGTCGTCGTGGTAGACGTTCCGGGTCCGGATGACGAGCTCGCCGCCGTTCGGCATCGCGTCGCGGGCGTTCACGGCGAGGTTCAGGATCGCGGTCTCGAGCTGCGCCGCGTCGACGAGCGTCGGCCAGACGTCCTTGGAGAGGGACGTCTCGAGCCGGATCGGTTCGCCGATCGTGCGCTGCAGCAGCGTCGACATCCGCTCGACGAGCCGGTTCACGTCGACCGCCGCCGGCAGCAGCGGCTGGCGACGCGCGAACGCCAGCAGGCGCTGCGTCAGCTCGGCGCCGCGTCGGGCGGCCCGGTTGGCGTCCCGCGCGAGCTCCTCCAGCTCGGCGTCGCCGGCCACGCTCTCCTCGACGAGGTCGAGGTTCCCCATGATCACCGTGAGCAGGTTGTTGAAGTCGTGCGCGACGCCGCCCGTGAGCTGCCCGATCCCCTCCATGCGCTGCGACTGCCGGAGCTGCTCCTCGCTCTTCCGTTCGCGCGTGATGTCCGTCACGACCGCGAACGTCCCTCCGTTCGGCAGACGGTTCTCCACGATCCGGTACGACTTGCCGGTGTGGCGGCGGACCTCGATCGGTTCGCTCGGTCGACGGTGCC
>JAUIEL010000099.1 GCA_030428825.1 bacterium | reverse complement strand
GGCGAACGCGAAGACGTCCCCGAACGCGGTCCAGGGGAAGGAAGGAGAGGAACGAGAGAAAGGAAAGGAACGAGAGGGCGCTGACGCGTCGCCCCTCATCGACGCCAGTCCCCCGCGTCAGCGCATCCATCGGTCCTCTCCGCATTCCCCCTCACCCAACAGAGGAATCGGGTGAGGAAGTCCGAAGCGGGCGAGGCGGAGGACGAGACGGGGAGGCTTCTCCGAGAGCGACCCCGCAGCGCGACTCGAAACCGAGCGGAGAACAACCGAGATGCATCGCGCGAGGACGTGAGCGGGTCGGAGACACCTCCCCGTCTCGTCCTCCGCCGTGGCGAACGCGAAGACGTCCCCGAACGCGTTCCTAAACCACCGACGATCGTGCCTTGGAGAGGTAGTACGCGAAGATGCCGAGGCCGAGCACGCTCCATTCGACGGCGTAGAAGCCCCACACGAGGGTGTGCAGGCTCTTGTCGAAGCCGTACGAGTGGAGGCCGACGCCGAGCAGGTTGACGTGGAACCAGGAGAAGGCGACGACGGTGCCGAGGACGATCGAGAGGAGGCAGGTCCCCCAGTCCTTGATGTACCCGCCGAGGCGGCCGTGCAGGATGATCAGGTTCATCAGCACGATCATCAGGGCGCCGTTCTCCTTCGGGTCCCAGCCCCAGAAACGGCCCCACGAGTCGTTCGCCCAGATTCCGCCGAGGATCGTGCCGACCGTCGAGAAGACGAGGCCGAACGCGATCGAGCCGTACACCATGCGCGCGACGTTCCGATAGAAGCCGGGCTGATCCTGCATGAAGCCGAACAGCTTGCCGAGGATGTAGACGTGCGCGATCGCGGCGGCGAGGAGGCCGGCCGAGTACCCCATGCTGACCGTGGTGACGTGGGTCGACAGCCAGAAGTTGGTGTCGAGGACCGCCTGGAGCTGCGGCATCGTGTCGACGGCGCTGATCTCCTCGTACCAGCCGGCGAACCACATCCCGACCGCGCCGAGGAGGTTCCCGAGCAGGAGCGCCAGCCGCTGGCGGTTGATCCACTCGGTCACCCACGCCGCGCCGACCGCGACGGCGGTGATGAACAGGATCGTCTCGTACAGCGTGCTGACCGGCGGGCGCTCGCGCAGGACGCAGCGGACCACGATGCCGACGGTCAGGAAGCCGAGCGGGACGAGCGTCCCCCACTTCGCGACGCCGTACAGGAGCCCGCTCTTCGTTCGCATGAGCCCGAAGATCGTGAGGAGGAAGCCGAGGACGAACAGGACCTGCGCCTTGTAGAAGTAGTCCGCCTGGTAGTACGCGACCTCCATCCCGATCTTGTGGTACTCGCCGCGCCGCTCCGCCTCCGTCACGAGGGTCTGGTGCCAGTCCTCGAACTCGGCCTCGAACCGCTCCATGTTCTGGCGTTCGTCGAACAGGACCGCGATCTTCTCGAGCCCCGCGCGCGCGGTCTCCAGCCCCTCGGTCTCCCCCCGCGCGAGCCGCTCCGAGACCTCCGGCGCCGTCAGCCACGCCCCCTCGTCGGGCGGCGGCGGGAAGAGGTGGAGCCCCTCCCACCGGCTGAGCAGGTCGTGCACGGCGAGCAGGTTCTGCGCGGTCCGGATCACGTGCCCCTGGACCGGCGTCCGGTCCTTCTCGGGGAGCTCGAACCACTTCCGGCCGAGCTCCATCAGCTTGTCGGCGACGGTGAACAGCTCGTCGTACGTCCAGAGGTCGCGCTTCCGTTTCCCCTCGGCCGACAGCCCGACGGCGCGGAGCGCGTCCCGGTCCTCGACGCGGAACAGCTCGTAGCCGCGGACCTGCTCGGGGAAGAAGAGGCAGTCGAGGATCCACTCGGTCGGCGTCAGCCGGACCGTCTTCTCCGGATCGCGCTCATCCGGGACGACGAGCGTCCGCTTGCCGTGGACCTGCAGCAGCTTGAACGCCGCGAAGGTCGAGAGCGGCTTGACGCGCCCCCCCTCCAGGACCGGCAGGGTCTTCGCGAGCTCGAGGACGCCGTCGGGCCACGGCTCGACGCGGCGCGGATGCAGGTGATCGTCGGCCGCCGCCGCGGCGGGGCCGAGGAGCGCGGCGAGGAGGAACGCGAGGAAGGGTCGGATCATGACGTCGCTCCCGCGGTCGGCGCCGCCTGCGACGCCTGCGCCTTCGCGTACCGACCGAGCTTCCTCATGAAGTGCAGGAGGAGCCCGGCCGCGATGATGATGCAGGAATAGAGCGGCCACTGGTCGGACGGGTTCCGGACCACGGCGAGGACCGAGTAGTACTCGCCGTTCGACGCGGCGTCGGGGCGGTCCCACGCGGTCTGGAACAGGATGTACCCCTTGTGGCGCAGCGGCTCGTTCATGCTGATCTCGACCTGCTGCTCGACCCCGTCCTCGATCTTCGTCACCCAGCTCCGGAAATCCTTCGGGCTCTCCGTCCCCGGGTGATCGGTCTTCTTGAATCGGTCGAGGCGGACCGCGAAGTCGAGCGCGTGCCGCTTCTTCCGCAGGTCGAAGGCATACGTCGTCCCGCCGATCTCGGCCGGGAACGGCTCGCGCTGCACGCCCCACAGGAGGCCCTTCACCGGCGCCCCGTCGCGCGGGACGACGTCGACGTAGGCGCCGACGAGGTTCCGCTCCGCCTCCTTGTCGAGCGGCAGTCGCTGGAGCCAGAAGCCGCCGACCACCGGCTGGGAGGTCCGCCCCCCCGTCGCCTCCGGGCGGACGGTCGAGTTCCGCGCCACCTCGGAGAGCCGCGCCTCGAACGGCAGGTCCGGGTGCGTGAACGTCAAGCTCTCCGACGGCGGGAGGTTCAGGAACCGGTCGCCGGGGACGACGTACTCGCGCCACCGGCCGTCCCCCTCGGGGGCGGCGATCACGAACTCCCACTCGTGGTAGCTCATGAACTCCTGTCGTTGCTGGCCGGCGTGGAACTTGATCGACCCCTCGGTGGAGTGGTGGAACTTCACGAACCCGGCCACGAGGAGGAACGCGATCCCGACGTGGATCACCAGGATGCCGGCGGTCGCCTTCGTGCGGCGCATCCGGAGCATCCCGCCGAGGAACAGGTTCAGGAAGAGGAGCCCCATCAGGAGGTACCCCCCGGGGACGGGAACCGGGATCCCGAACAGGTCCTCGGTGAAGAAGAACGAGTCGAAGTACTTCTTCTGCGCCTGGAACAGCCCGACGTGGACCTGGGCGAGCGTCCCCTTCCAGGTGACGAGGAGCATCAGGATCAGGATGACGATCGTCAGCCCGAACGAGGAGAGGCCGTCGTAGACCTTTCGGAACACGCTCTTCGGGCTCGGTTCGGGCTCGCTCACGTCAGGTGCTCAGGGATTCGCAGAAGGCGATGAAATGGGACCGCTCGTCCTCCAGATCGGCCGCGCGACCGACCATCTTCACGAACAGCAGGCTGTCGCCGAGATCGCAGACGACCCCGAACAGCCGGGCCTCCTCGATCGGAGCCCCGGACATCCCTTGATAACGCCCCCGGGCGTCGAGGAACACCGAATCACGCCCCAGAACGCGCAGGTGCGGCAAACTGTCCAGATCGGCTTCCGCGATCGGGGCCTCCCCGACCTCGCGCCGCCACCGGTTGACGTTCGCCAGCACGCCCCCCGCCTGCCCGCCGAGGACGGTGACCCAGCATTGGGCCCCTTCCTTCCCGGGGACGTCGTACGTCACCACGCGCATCGTGGAGCCGCGCCCGGCCTCCCAGTGCCCGGGGGCGACCCAGGAGAGCCCCGAGTCGGAGTGCTCGCGCGGGCCGGACGGCTTCGTCGGCGTCGACGGCTCGTCGACCGCCGGAGCGCCGCCGCCCGCGAGGCCGCCGAACCGCTCCGGGTTGAGCGCCAGCGATTCCACGAATCGGATGAACCCGTCGCGGTGTGCGGCCACCGTCGCCTCGTCGCCGATCATCTTGACCGAGAGGCCGAACGCCGGGAACGCCGCGTAGACGCCGAGCAGCCGAGCCCCCTCCTGCGCCTCGCCGGACATCGACCGGAACGTCCCCTCGACGTCGACGAGCACCGCCTTCCGACCGACGACGTCGTGCACCGGGAGAGCGGCGAGCTCGTCGTCCGTGAACGGTCCGAGCGACATCTGCCGTCGCCAGCGGTTGATGTTCTCGAGGGTGCCGCCGCCCTGGAGGATCGAGACGTAGCACTCGGCGTCGGCCCCGCCTCCCGCGCCGGGGACGAGGAAGTTCAGGTCCCGGAACTGCGCCGGCGGGACCTCCCGCCACGACGCGGGGGCGTCATGCAGGAACGGGTCGGCCGGCTTGCTGTAGCCGAACCGGTGGGCGTCCGTCGCCTCGAGGTCGTGGTCGCGTTCGGCCGTCCGGACGGTCTCGATCTCGCCTCCGCGCGGCGCCTCCTCGCCGCACGAAGAGAGGAGGACGAGCGCGGGGAGGAGGAGAGCGGAGAGGGTCGATCGGTTCATTTCTTCCGGCAGAGCACGAACTCGGCGACGTTCTTCAGCGCGTCGCGCGCCGGGCTCGGCTCGAGCACGTCGAGCTCCCGGGTGGCGTCGCGGATGAAGTCGTCGGCCCGTTGGAACGAGTAATCGAGCGCGGCGCCGAGCTCGAAGCGCTCGGCGAGCCGGGCCCGTCGATCCTCGACGCCGTCGTCGGTGATCAGCTTCTGGAGCTCCGCCCGCTCCGCCCCGTCGAGGAGCGAGGAGAGACGGATCAGCGGGAGGGTGAGCTTCCCCCCCTCGAGGTCGGTGCCGAGCGACTTCCCGACGACCGCCTCGTCGCCGATCAGGTCGAGGCAGTCGTCGATCACCTGGAAGGCGACCCCGATCAGGCGCCCGAAGCGCGAGAGCGCCTCGACCTGCTCGGGGGTCCCGCCCGCGTAGTGCGCGCCGAGCTCGGCCGACGCCGCGTACAGCTCGGCGGTCTTCGCCTCGATGACGCGGAGGTACGCCTCCTCGTCCATGTCGAAGTCGAACCGCTCGAACACCTGCTCGATCTCGCCGCGGCAGCAGATCTTCGTCACGCGGGCGAGGACGCGGCTCGCCTCCGGCGTCGACAGCTCGACCGACATCGCGAAGGCGTGGGCGTAGATGAAGTCTCCGAGCAGCACCGGGACCTGGTTCCCGTGCAACGCGTTGACGGTCGGCACGCGGCGGCGGACCGACGCGTCGTCGAGGATGTCGTCGTGCACCAGCGTCGCGGTGTGGATCAGCTCGACGATCGCGGCGAGCTTCATGTGCTCGGCGGTCGGCGCGCTCCCGCACGCGCGAGCGGAGAGGAAGACGAGCGCCGGACGGAGCCGCTTCCCCGCGTACGCGGAGATGTGACGGACCAGGCTCTGGAGGGCCGGCGAGTCCGTACGGAGCTCCCGGCCGAGCGCCTGCTCCAACGCGTTCAGCTCGGCCTCGACCGGCCCGAAGCACTCGGCGAGTTCGACCACGGTGTCAGTCCTTCTCATCGGCGTCGGGGGAGCGCGTCGCGGGGGGCTTGGCGTCGTCGCCACCCTCGTCCGGCGGGTCGTTCAGACCCTTCTTGAACTCGGTGATGCCACGTCCCATCGACCGCGCCACCGACGGGAGCCGATTCCCGAACAGGAGCAACGCGACGAGCGCGATGAGCGCGACCTCCCAGCCGCCGAGGGCCCAGGCGAGAGTCGCCGAACTGACATCGATCATGATCCGTCTCCCCGGGGGGTCCGGGATGCAGGTGCGTCCGGCGAGCGATAGCCGCCCCGCGCCGCGCCCCACCACCCGGCCCACGCCGCCGCGTCCTCGCCGTGATCCTGCCCGGTGAGGCGCTTCAGGTGTTCCGCCGACGAGCGCCGCACGCTCGGATTGTCCGACTCCATCGCCTTCACCAAGATATCGATCGCCTGCCGGTCGCGGCGGAAGTTCGGCCCGTAGAAGACCTTGAGGACCTCTTCCATCAGGTCGAGCATGCGCCCCCGGACCCGGGCGTGGCTCCTCGCCAGCCATGCAACATACAGGAACGAGAACCCGACGGATGCGGCGACCACGCGCCGGAAGCCGAGTTGCCGGTCCACGAACTCGAGCGCCGAGGCCGAGAACCCGAGCACCAGGAAGAGGAGGCCGAGCGCGGTCAGGAACGGGGCGAGCGTCGCCTTCGGGCGGGCACGGTCCTCCGTCCCCTCCACCGCCGCCGCCAGCTCGGGCGGCAGCGCCTCGTCGCTCGTGGTCCCGAATCCCGGAGGCGTCACGGCCCGCGCTCCGTCATCGTCCGAGGAGGGCGGCCATCTGGGCGCCGATCGTCGCCGGACTCTCGGCCACCGCCACCCCCGCCGCCTCGAGCGCCCGGACCTTGTCGGCCGCCGTCCCGGCCCCGCCGGAGATGATGGCGCCGGCGTGCCCCATCCGCTTGCCCGGGGGCGCGGTCTGGCCGGCGATGAACGAGACGACCGGCTTGTCGACGTGCTCGCGGATGTACGCGGCCGCCTCTTCCTCGGCGGTCCCGCCGATCTCGCCGATCATGACGATCCCCTCGGTCCGCGGGTCGTCCTGGAACAACCGGAGGCAGTCGATGAAGTTCGTCCCGTTGATCGGGTCGCCGCCGATGCCGATGCAGGTCGACTGCCCGAGCCCCTGGCTCGAGAGCTGCCACACCGCCTCGTACGTGAGCGTCCCCGAGCGCGACACCACGCCGACCGCGCCCGGCCGGTGGATGTAGCCGGGCATGATGCCGATCTTGCACTCGCCGGGGGTGATGACGCCGGGGCAGTTCGGGCCGACGAGCCGCACGTCGTCGCTCCGCTCGAGCTGCATCCGGACCCGCATCATGTCGACGACCGGGATCCCCTCGGTGATGCAGATCACCAACCGGATGCCGGCGTCGGCCGCCTCGAGGATGGCGTCGGCGGCGAACGGCGGCGGGACGTAGATCACCGTCGCGTCGGCGCCGGTCTTCTCGACCGCCTCGGCGACCGTGTCGAAGACGGGGATCCCGTCGACGTCCGTGCCGCCCTTCCCGGGCGTGACCCCGCCGACCATGTTCGTGCCGTACTCGACGGCCTGCTTCGTGTGGAAGAGCCCGGTGGCGCCGGTGATCCCCTGGCAGAGGACCCGCGTGCTCTTGTCGATCAGGACGCTCACTTCGCACCCCCCGCCGCTTCGACGACCTTCTTCGCCGCGTCCTCCATCCCGTCGGCCGGGACGAGCGCGAGCCCGCTCTCCTCCAGCAGCTTCCGGCCGCGCTCGACGTTCGTCCCCTCGAGGCGGACGACGACCGGCACGCCGATCTCGCTGGTCCGGGCGGCCTCGATGATCCCCTCCGCGATCACGTCGCACTTCATGATGCCGCCGAAGATGTTCACCAGGATCGCCTTCACGGCGTCGTCCTGGAGGATGATCCGGAACGCCTCGCGTACCTGGTCGGTCGTCGCGCCGCCCCCGACGTCGAGGAAGTTCGCCGGCTCGCCGCCGTGGAGCTTGATGATGTCCATCGTCCCCATCGCCAGCCCGGCGCCGTTCACCATGCAGCCGATGTTGCCGTCGAGCGCGATGTACGACAGCCCGTGCTTCGACGCCTCGACCTCGCGCGGGTCCTCCTCGCCGAGGTCGCGGTACTGGCTGACGTGCGGATGGCGGTACAGCCCGTTCGAGTCGAAGTTCATCTTGCCGTCGAGGGCGACGACCTTGCCGTCGCCGGTCAGGATGAGCGGGTTGATCTCCGCCAGCGAGCAGTCCTTCTCGACGAACAGCTTCGCGAGCGCGACCATCACCTTGACCGCGGCGTTCACCGACTTCGCCGGGATGCCGACGCCGAACGCGAGGCGCCGCGCCTGATAGGCGTGCAGCCCGAGCGCGGGATCGACCGGCTCCTTCAGGATCTTCTCCGGCGTCTGCGCCGCGACCTCCTCGATGTCGACGCCCCCCTCGGCGGAGGCCATCACGACCGGACATCCGAGCTCGCGGTCGACGGCGAGGCCGAGGTAGAGCTCGGTCGCGATGTCCGACCCCTCCTCCACCAGGAGCACGCGGACCGGCTGCCCCTCGGGACCGGTCTGGTGCGTGATCAGCGGCCTGGCGAAGATCGCCTTCGCCGCCGCCTCGGCCTCCTCGGCGGAGCGGACGAGCTTCACCCCGCCCCCCTTCCCGCGCCCGCCGGCGTGGATCTGCGCCTTCACCACCGCGAGCGGGCTGCCGAGCTGCTCGAACGCCTTGCGCGCCTCTTCGGGGGTGTACGCCACCTGTCCGCGCGGGACGGGGATGCCGTACTCCCGGAGGAGCTCCTTGGCCTGGTATTCGTGGATCTTCACGGTCGGCCGACTCTCCGTTTTCCGGGGGACGAGGGAAACGGACGAGTCTAGCTCCGGCGGGCGTCGACTTGAAGCCGGGCGGTCTAGAATCGCGCCATGCCGGGGATCCTGACCCACGACGACATCCGCGCCCTCCTCGACGACGGGGCCGTCCGACCCGGGCGGCCGCTCGATCCGGACCAGGTCCAGCCGACGTCGCTCGACCTGCGGCTCGGGCCCCGCGCGTACCGGATCCGCGCCGGATTCCTGCCGGCGCGCGCCGCGGTCTCCGAGTGGCTCGCCGACCTGACGCTGCACGAACTCGACCTCGAGACGGGCGCCGTCCTCGAACCGGGGAGGATCTACCTCGTCCCGCTCCTCGAGGAGCTCGCCCTCCCGACGGACGTCCGCGGGCGCCTGAACCCGAAGTCGTCGACGGGGCGGCTCGATCTCTTCACGCGGGTGATCACCGATCGAAACGCGCGCTTCGACTGGGTGCCGCCGGGGGCGCGCGGCCCGCTCTGGCTGGAGGTGGTGCCGCGGTCGTTCCCGGTCCGCGTCCGGACGGGCCAGCGCCTGAACCAGATCCGCTTCGTCCGCGGCGCGGCCCGCCTCACCGACGACGAGCACCTCGAGGCGCACCACGAACACGGGCTGATCCGCCTCCCCGACGGCTCGCCTCCGCCCGACGCCGAGGTCGACGTCGAGAGCGGCTTCTACCTGCGGCTGGCGTTGAAGGGCGCCCGGCCGGACGACGTCGTGGGTTACCGCGCGCGCCGGTACACCGGCGTCGTCGACCTCGACCGCGTCGGCGGCCACGACCCGGCCGACTACTTCACGCCGATCACCTGCCCGGAGGGGCGGCTGGTGCTCGAGCCGGAGGAGTTCTACATCTTCGCCAGCCGCGAACGCGTGCGGATCCCGCCCGGCCTCGCCGCGGAGATGTCCGCCTACGACGTCGGGATCGGCGAGCTCCGGACGAACTACGCCGGCTTCTTCGACGCCGGCTTCGGCTGGAACGAGGACGGCACGTCGCCGGGGACGCCGGCCGTGCTCGAGGTCCGCGCGCACGACGTCCCGTTCGTCATCGAGGACGGACAGGTCTTCTTCCGGTTGGAGTTCTCGCGGACGACGCGGCCGTGCCGCGAGCTGTACGGCGGGAAGGGCTCGCACTACGGGGAGCAGGGCGTGACGCTGGCGAAGCAGTTTCGGCGGTCCTGAGGGCGGGGGAACGAGCCGGCTGGTCCCGCCTCCCCCGCCTCCGTCAGACCCGCACCACCCGCAAGGCGTTCATCGCCCCCTGCGCGGCCGTGGTGCCGCCGACGAGGACCACGACGTCGCGGCGCTTCAGGGCGCCCTCCTTCCTCAACGTCTCGAGCGCGCGGGTGAACGCGTCGTCGTCGGCGCCGAACCGCAGCACGCGCGGTTCGACCCCGCGGCGGAACAGGAGCCGTCGCGCGACCGCCGCGTCCCCCACCAGCGCGTACACCGGTCGGCCGGGGCGCTCGGCGGAGAGGAGCGCGGCGGTGTGGCCGGACTCGGTCACCGCGACCAGCGCGCTCGCCTCGGCCTTCGCCGCGAGCTCGACGGCGGCGCGGGCGAGCGCGGGGACGAAGTCGTCCTTCGAGCGCGGGGCGGCGATCGGCGCGGCCGGGGGCGGTCCCTCCGCCTCGACCATCCGCGCGATCCGGGCCATCGTCCGGACCGCCTCGACCGGGTGGTCGCCGACCGCCGTCTCGCCGGAGAGCATCACGGCGTCGCTGCCGTCGAGGATCGCGTTCGCGACGTCCGAGACCTCGGCCCGCGTCGGCGACGGCGACCGGATCATCGACTCGAGCATCTGCGTGGCGGTGAGACAGAACGCGTCGTGCCGGACCGAGTCCCGGATGATCCCCTTCTGGAGGATCGGGACCCGCTCGAGCGGGCACTCGACCCCGAGGTCGCCGCGGGCCACGATCACGCCGTCGGCCGCCGCGAGGATCCCGTCGAGGGCGTCGATGGCGGCGCGCCGCTCGATCTTCGCGATCAGCAGCGCGTCGCTCCCCTCCTTCGCGAGGAGGCGGCGCGCCCGCGTGACGTCGGAGGCGTCCCGCACGAACGAGAGCGCCACCGCGTCGACGCCCATGCGGACGCCGGCCTTCAGGTGCTCCCGGTCGCGCCGGGTCAGCGCCGGCACGTCGAGGGTCGAGTCGGGCGCGTTCAGGCCGCACCCCGCGTGGACCTCGCCGCCGCGCACGACCTCGGCGAGCAGCCCGTCCGCCCGGACCGACCGGACGCGGAGCTCGATCGTTCCGTCCTTCAGCAGGATCCTCGCCCCGCTCTTCACCTCGCGGGCGAGCCCCGCGTAGGTCACCGGCAGCGACCGAGCCCGCGTCGGCGCCGCGCCGCCCCGCTTCCCGGTCCGGAGGTGGACCCGGTCGCCGGCGGCCAGGCGCACGTTCTCGGGGAGCGAGCCGATCCGGATCCGCGGGCCCTGGAGGTCCTGGCAGATCGCGACCGGGCGGCCGACCCGCTTCGACGCGGCCCGGATCCGGCGGACGGTCTCGGCGTGCTGCTCGACGTCGCCGTGCGAGAAGTTCAGGCGCGCGATGTCGATCCCCGCCCGAACCAGCTCGACCAGGCGCTCGGGCGACCGGGAGGCGGGCCCGATCGTCGCGCAGATCCGGGTCAGGCGGGGCGTCGTCACGCGTCGTGCGCCCGGTGGGCGTGCACCTTCTCGATGATCGCGTCCCCCATCTCGACCGTGCCGACCGCCGTCGGATCGTGCGGGTCCTCCTTCAGGTCGGCGGTGACGTGGGTCCCGTCGTGGAGCACGTTCGCGACCGCCCCCTCGAGCCACGTCGCCGCCTCGCGCTCGCCGAGGTGGCGCAGCATCAGGACGGCCGACAGGATCAGGCCGACCGGGTTGGCGCGGTCCATCCCCGCGATGTCGGGGGCGGAGCCGTGGGTCGCCTCGAACACGGCGACGTCGGTGCCGACGTTCGCGCCCGGCGCGAGGCCGAGCCCGCCGATCATCCCGGCCGCGAGGTCGGAGATGATGTCGCCATAAAGGTTCGGCAGGACCAGCACGTCGTACTGCCACGGGTACTGGACGAGCTGCATGCACATGTTGTCGACGATGCGATGCGAGAACTCGATGTCCTTGTACTCCTTCGCCACGTCGTGGGCGACGTCGAGGAACAGGCCGTCGGAGAACTTCATGATGTTCGCCTTGTGGACGGCCGTCACCTTGCGACGGTGGTGCTTCCGGGCGTACTCGAAGGCGAAGCGGACGATCCGGTCGGTCCCGGAGACGGAGATCGGCTTGATCGAGATCCCGCTCTCCGCCTCGAGCTTCGCGTCGGGGCGTCGCTTCCGGATCCAGTCGATCAGCTCGGAGATCTCGCCCGTCCCCCGCTCGAACTCGATCCCCGCGTAGAGATCCTCGGTGTTCTCCCGCACGACGACGAGGTCGAGGTCCTTGAACGGCGTCTTGATGCCGGCGTAGGTCTTGCACGGCCGGACGCAGGAGTAGAGGTCGAGCTCCTGCCGGAGCGCCACGTTGACCGACCGGAACCCGGTGCCGACGGGGGTCGTGATCGGCGCCTTCAACGCGACCTTCCGGGCGCGGATCTTGTCGATCACCTCGGCGGGCATCGGCTCGCCGGTCCGCTCCATCGCGGACTCGCCGGCGTCGACGACGTCCCACTCGACGCGGACCCCGGTCGCGTCGACGACCTTCTGGGTGACCTCGGCGATCTCGGGGCCGATGCCGTCCCCGCGGATCAGAACGACCTGATGCGTGCTCATGGTTCTTCTCTTCAAGCGAGAACGGGGCCCCCGGTCGCCGGGTGCCCCGCTCGGACGCGCAAGGCGCGGAACGTCGTCGCGGCGCTCAGCCCGCGATCACCTTCTCCTGCTGGCCGAGGAACCGGACCGGCTCCTTGTGGGCGTCGTAGCGGTCGCCCTTCTTCTCGTACTCCTGCCAGACCTCGATCTTCTCGGTCGTGAACGTCTGGCCGATCTTCTTGACCGGGTCGGCGACCCCCTCGAACCGGACCGAGATGCGGTCGGGCGACTCGTCGAAGCCGCCGTTCTCGTCGCGGAACTGGAAGACGGCGACCGCGCGCACGGTCTCGCCGGGGGCGATCTCGGCCGTCGCGAGCTGGACGCTGTCGAGGACGTCGTCCCCGTACTTCGCGCGGATCTTCTTCAGCGCGTTCGGGTAGTACCCCTCGTGGTGCTCGGTCTCGGAGGAGTCGGTCTTGGCGCGCACGTGCAGGGCCAGCGGGACCGACTCGTCGTGCGAACTCGTGAGGGTGTAGACGACGTACCAGTAGACCTGACGTCCCCGGCTCGTGGAGACCTCGAACCGCCCGGCGTTGTTCACCTTCGCCTTGTCGGGCCGGACGTCGAGCTTCCAGCGGAGCGCGCTCTCGGCGGCCGCGAACGGCAGCAGCACGGTCAGCGCGAGGATCAGGTTGGCGATGCGCATGAGGGTCTCTCCTCCCCGGAACGGGAAGCGGGATTCAGTCCGTGATCAGGGTCTGCAGGAGCTCGGCCGGGGAGTCGGGACCGACGGGGATCCACTCCTCCCCCTCGGGGAGCTCCGGGAAGTCCTTCCAGTCGTACTCGCGCACGGCCGCGTCGGCGTAGACGTAGTTCGTCGCGTAGCGGTGGTTCCCGCGCGGGCCGAGCGGTCCGTAGTTGTCGTCCGCCGCGATCACTTCTTCGTTCTCGCGGTTCTTGTTGATCGGGAAGTTCGCGACGTCGCGGCCGGCGTACGAGACGGTGGCGTCCGGGTCGAGGTCGTCCCAGTCCTCGTAGGCGGTGCCGGGCTCGTTCGAGACATCGGGGATCCAGTTGATGTCGTCGGTCCCCGGGCAGAGGAAGACGTCGGAGTCCTTCCCCTCGATCATCCCGTCGCGGTGGAGCAGGAGCAGGAACCGGACGCCCGACTGCGCCTCGCCGCGCGGCCAACGTCCCTTGTTCCGCTCCTTCCAGAGGATGAAGTTCTTGGCGATCTGCGACAGGTTCGACTTGCAGGTCGTCGAGTTCGCCTTGTCCTGGGCGTTCTGATAGATCGGCACCGCCAGCGCCAGCAGCGCCGCGATGATCGTCACGACCACGAGGATCTCGACGAGGGTGAAGCCGGCCCGGTTGTGGAATGCTGATCGCAAGGTTATCCCTCCGGTGTCGTCACTTCTTCGTCAGGCTCGGCATTGAAGAGGATGGCCGGGTCAAC
>JAUIEL010000098.1 GCA_030428825.1 bacterium | reverse complement strand
GTCGTCGCCTCCGGGCTGTTCCACGCCGCGTACGTCACCGCCGAGACGCGCGAACTCGCGTCGATGCTCCCCGGCCTCGGCGTCGTCGCGCTCGGCCTCCTCCTGGTCGGCGTGGCGGAGGTCCTGAACGCGCTGTTCGCGATCGAGAGGAACACGCGCGAGCTGGCCGACGAGGCGCGCCGCGCGATGGACGAGTCGTGACCGGTGACGCACCCGACGCTCCGGTCACCGTCCTCGCCGACGGACGTCGCGTCACGCCGCACGAGCTCCTCCCCCTCGTGTACGACGACCTCCGCCGGGTCGCGGGCGCGTTCTTCCGGCGCGAGCGCGCGAGCCACACCCTGCAGCCGACCGCGCTCGTCCACGAGGCGTACCTCCGCCTGGCGGACCAGCAGGACGGGGAGTGGCGGAACCGCGCGCACTTCGTCGGGGTCGCGGCGCAGGCGATGCGCCGCGTCCTCGTCGACGCGGCGCGGGCGCGGCGGTCCGGCAAGCGGGGAGGAGGGCTCCGGCCGGTGACCCTGGTCGAGAGCCTCGACGGGGGCGAGGGCGCGAAGGTCGACGTGGTCGACCTCGAGGAGGCGCTGGCGAAGCTCGAGAACCTGAACCCGCGCTACGGGAGGATCGTCGAGCTCCGCTTCTTCGGCGGCCTGACGATCAAGGAGACCGCCGCGCTGCTCGGCGTCTCGACGACCATCGTCGAGCGGAACTGGGCGGAGGCGAAGGGGTGGCTCTCGTACCTCCTCGGCGGCGAGGCGCCCCCGACGTCGTGACGCCCCGGCGCGCCGATCACTGCGCGCCGCTCCGGATCCGCAGGAGGAGGTCGTTCCGCTTCGCGGCGAGCGGGGAATCGGCCGGCGTCCCCGCCGCCGCCCGCGCCGCCAGCGGCTCCGCCTCGTCGTTCCGCCCGCGACGGTGCAGCTCGAACGCGAGGTCGGCGACGTAGGTGAGGGTCGTCGGGTGGGTCGCGCCGAGGGCGCGCTCGGCCTCGGCGATCGCCTCCCGGTGGCGCGCGATCGCGTCCTCGACGCGGTCGGCGGACCAGAGGACGCGCGAGAGCGAGCGGATCGCCTCGATCGTCCCCGGGTGGTCCGGACCGAACACCCGGCGTCCCCGCTCGAGGAGCTCCGCGCAGAGGCGCTCCGCCGACTCCAGGCGCCCCGCCTTCCACTCCGCCATCGCGAGCCGGCTGATCGAGCCGAGCGTCTCCGGGTGGTCCTCTCCGAGCAGCCGGCGTCGCCCCTCGAGGGCGCGGCGCAGGAGCGACTCCGCCTCGTCGGTCCGCCCGAGCCGGAGCACCACCTCGGCGAGGTTCCCCGTCGTGCCGAGCGTCATGCGATGGTCCTCCCCGAGCACCCGTGACTGTCGGGCGAGGACCTCCCGGAAGATCGGCTCCGCCTCCTCCGCGCGCCCCTCGCGGAGCAGGACCAGCGCGAGGTTGTTCATCGACGCGAGGGTGTCCGGGTGGTCCTCGCCGAACCCCCGCCGGTACCCGTCGAGCGTCTCGCGGTGGAGCTCCTCCGCCTCGCCGAGCCGCCCCTGGGCGGCCCGCAGCTGCGCGAGGTTGCTGAGCGTGTCGAGCGTGTTGGGGTGGTCGTCGCCGAGCACGCGGCGGCGCCCGGCGAGCGCCGCGATCAGGACCGGCTCGGCCTCGTCCAGCCGCCGGGCCTTCAACAGCGCGTCGCCGAGGTTGCTCTCGGTCGCCCACGTGAACGGGTGGTCCTCCCCGAACCGCCGCCGGACCGGCTCGCGGAGCGCGCGGTACGCCTCCTCCGCCCGGTCGAACCGTCCGCGCGCGGTCGAGACGCCCGCGCGACTCGCGATCGACACGAGCGTGTCCGGGTGGTCGTCGCCGAGCACCCGGCGCCGGCCCTCGATCGCCGCGTCGAACTCCTCCTCCGCCTCGTCCAGGCGATCGAGGGCGACGAGGCCGGCCGCGAGGCTCTGCCGGGCGGTGAGCGTGTCGGGGTGGTCGTCGCCGAGCTCCTCGCGGCTCGCCCGGACGATCTCTTCCATCACGCGGACCGCCTGGTCCGTCCGACCGAGGCCGTCGAGCGCCACGGCCAGGTTCGCGCGCGCCTTCAGGGTGGCCGGATGCCGCGGCCCAAGGGAGGCCGCCCGGTCCGCGGCGACCTCCTCGAGCAGGGCCTCGGCCGTCTCCGGGTCGCCCGAGTCGTTCGCGACCCGGGCCCGTTCGGTGCGGGCCCGGAGCGTCTCCTCGTGATCGTCGCCGAGCGCGGCGGAGAGCCCGCGGAGGGAGGTCTCGATCGCCGATCGCGCCTCCTCGAGTCGCCCCTGCTCGATCCGGAGCGTGCCGACGTCGCGGAGCGCGACGAGCGTCTCCGGGTGCTCCTCGCCGAGCTCCTCGGCGCGGACGCGGAGCGCGGTCTCGAGGAGCGGCTCGGCCGCGCCGGCGAGCCCGAGCGAGAGGTAGACCGAGCCCATGGTCCCGAGGAGGCGGGCGCGGAGGATCGGGTCCTCTCGCAGGTCGGCGAGGACGCGCGGCGCCTCCCGGTCGATCACCTCCCGCACGGTGACCTCCCGACCGAGGGCGCGCCGGGGGTCCTCGGACTCGAGCATCCCGACCAGGAAGCGCGTCACCCGCCGGCTGGTCTCCGCCTCGCGCGTGACCTGCTCGTTCTTCCGGGCCAGCTCCCGCGCGGAGCGCGCCTCGCGCAGCATCACGACGGTCGGCGCGGCGACGAGCAGGACGACCGCCGCGGCGAGGCTCGACGCCAGCAGGCGGTTCCGCCGGACCCACTTCCGGAGCTCGGCGATCGGACCCCGCTCGTGCGCGCGGACGACCCGCCCCTCGAGCCACGCCCGGAGGTCGTCGGCGAGCGCGCGCATGTCCGCGTACCGGCGCGCGGGGTCGGCCGCCATGGCGTGCTCGCAGATCGCGACCAGCTCCGGGGGCGCCCGGTCCGCGACCCGGTCGAGCGGCGGCGGGGCCTCGCCGTTCACCACCCGCTCGAGCGCCGAGGTCTCGCGGTCGCGCGAGGTCGGGTCGGCGAACGGGGCGTGACCGGCGAGGAGGTGGTACAGCATCGCGCCGACCGCGTAGACGTCGGCCGGGGGACCGAGGCGGGCGGGGTCGCCCGCCGCCTGCTCCGGCGCGAGGTAGCCGGGCGTGCCGAGGACCTGGCCGTGGAGCGTGCGCGACGAGCCGGACCCCGACCCGTCGGACGGCGCGTCGTCCGTCCCCGCCGCGCCGTCGCGCGCCGCGTCGGACAGCACCTTCGCGAGGCCCCAGTCCATCACGAACACCTCGCCGAACGGGCCGACCATCACGTTGGCGGGCTTCAGGTCGCGGTGCACGACGCCGCGCGAGTGGGCGTACGCCATCGCCTCGCAGACGCTCCGGAGCACGCCGACCGCCCGGAAGACGGTCCACTCCGGGTCGTCCGGATCGCCCGCGGCGCGGAAGACGTCGGCGAGGTTCCGGCCGCGGACCAGCGGCATCGTGTAGTAGAGGCGTCCGTCGTCGTCGAGGCCGACCTCGTGGACGGGGACGATGCCCGGGTGGTCGAGCTGCGCCGTCACCTTCGCCTCGTCGAGGAAGCGGAGGACCAGCGACGGCGAGATCGCCGCGGCGCCCGGGGTCGCCCCGCCGAAGCCGCGCGCGATCACCTTCAAGGCGAGGCGGCGGTCGAGCGCGCCGTCGATCACCTCGAACACCGCGCCCATCCCGCCGCGCCCGATCTCCCGGACGATCTCGTACCGCGGGCGGTCCGGGGGCGCGGCGAGCGCTTGCAGCCGCCGCGCCGCCTCGTCCTCGTCGTCGCCGCGGGAGGCGTCGCCGAGCATCTCCCCGACGCGCCGCGCCAGCGTCTCGTGCAGCGACGACCCGCCGTCGGCGCTCGCGGCCCCCCGCGCGACGAACGTCGGGCGGTCGAGGTCGGCGACCGGCGCGTCGAAGTGGGCGAGCAGGCGCTCGACCGTCGCGCGGAGCGCCGCGTCCTCGCCGCACTCGGCGGCCACGAGCGCGGCCCGCTCCTCGGGGGGGAGGTGGCACGCGGCGACGTAGATCCGCTGGGCTTCCTGGAGGTCGGTCACGGGAGGCTCCGGACCCGGTCCCCGCCGCCGAGGGCGGCGGTCGAGGGTCGGGTTCGGGCCGATCGTCGTCGAACCGATCGCGGACCGCAACCGGCCGCACGAGCTTCCTCCGGCCGAGGTCGTCCGGCCCGGGCGAATTCGGACGGAATTCGGGTGGGGGGCGCCTCGGCCTCCGCCGCGTTCCGGGCGAACGCACCAACCGTCTTCCGCTGGAGCCAACCATGAACCGGTCGATCCTCTCCCGCTCTCTCCCCCTCCTCGCCCTCCTCGCCGCGTCGCCGATCGCGAAGGCGCAGCCGTTCGAGCTGAAGGACGGGTTGCCCGGGCTCGCGAACGTCACCCCCGCGGCCTCGCTCCACGGGTTCGCGATCTTCGCCGACGAGGACGGCGACGTCTGGCGCACCGACGGGAGCACGGGAGGCACGACGCTCCTGAAGGACCTCGTCTTCGCCGAGAACCTCGTCCGCTTCGGCGACCGGGTCGCCTTCGTGGGGGACGACGGCGTCCACGGCTCGGAGCCCTGGATCACCGACGGGACCCCCGGCGGCACGACGATGCTCGCCGACGTCCGGCCGGGGCCGTGGGGCTGCACCGCCTACGACCTCACGGTGTTCGGCGGCCTGCTCCTCTTCGCGGCCGACGACGGGGTCCACGGCCACGAGGTCTGGGTCGCCGACGGGACCCCCGGCGTGGCGACGTTGGTGGCGGACGTCCGCCCGGGCGCCGAGGGATCGTCGCCGTTCGGCTTCCGCGGGCTGGGGGACCGGATCGTCTTCCGGGCGAACGACGGGACGCACGGCCAGGAGCTGTGGCGCACCGACGGGACGCCGGCGGGCACGTCGATCGTCGCCGACCTCGAGCCGGGCGCCGCCGCCGCGGTCTTCTCCGGCGTCGACGCCATCCTCGGCGGGGAGCTGCTGTTCGTCGCCTCGACCCCCGCGACCGGGGTCGAGCTGTTCAAGTCCGACGGAACGACCGAGGGGACGGTCCTCGTGAAGGAGTTCACGTCCGGGACCGCCGGGAACTGGCTCACCGACCTCACCGTCCTCGGCGACCGCGTCGTCCTGACCGCCGAGACGGCCGGCCAGGGACGGGAGCTGTGGGTGACCGACGGGACCGAGGCGGGGACGCAGCTCGTCATGGACATCCGCCCCGGGTCCGGCTCGAGCTATCCGACCGGGTTCTTCGCCGCCGGCGACTTCGTCCTCTTCGCCGCGGACGACGGGGTCCACGGTCGCGAGCTCTGGAGGACCGACGGGACGACGGCGGGGACCTCGCTCGTGAAGGACATCCACCCGGGGACAGCGGGGTCGACGGTGTCGGGGCTGAACTACGACGGCCTCCACCACGGCGGCCACGTCTACTTCGACGCCAAGGACGGGGTCCACGGGCGCGAGATGTGGCGGACCGACGGCACCGAGAGCGGGACGGCGCTGTACCACGACGGGACGCCGGGGCCGGAAGGCCTGGGGACCCGCCTCTGGGCGTCGGCGGGCGGGATCGCGCTCGTCGAGCCGTGGACGTCCGACGGCGACGGCCAGACCCTCGCGCTCGGTCCGTTCACCTACCACGGGGTCGGCTGCGCCGGGAGCGGCGGGTTCGTCCCGTCCCTCTCGCTCGCCGGCGCCGCGTCGCCGGGGGCCTCGCTCTCCCTCGAGCTGGCCGACGCGTTCGGCGGCGGGCTCGCGATCCTGCTGATCGGCGCGACGACGACGGAGCAGGACCAGGGGTTCGGCTGCTCGCTCCTGGTCTCGCCGACGCTCTTCGCCTCGATCCCCGTCCCCGGCCTCGGCGCCGGCCAGGGCGGGCTCTCGATCCCGGCCACGATCCCCGCCGCGGCGCCGAGCGCGCGGGTGATGCTGCAGGCGGCGATCGTCGATCCGGGCGCCTCGGAGCTCGGCTACTCGCTGACGCGCGGCGCGCAGGTCGTCATCGACTGAGCGCCGCGGCGAGCTCGTCCGCCCGCCGCGAGCCGACGAGGATCGTCTTCCCGTCGTCCAGCTCGATCCGCACCCCCCGGTCGCCGCTCATGGTGTAGCACCAGCCGCGGCCGGGGGCGTAGCGGACCCCCCAGCCCCAGTAGTCGCGGATCGGGCGGTACGCCGTCGCCTCGGCGCCGCGGACGCGCGCGAGCGGGATCTCGCGCCTGACGAACGGGAAGACCCGGACCCGAAGGCTCCGTTCGTCGACCGTCACGTCGAGGTGGAGCCACTGGAGACCGGCGGCGAACGCGACGACGAGCGGCGTCAGGACCCAGACCGCCGCGTCCGGCGCCGGGTTCGTGCCGAACGGCCGGCCGAGGACGACCTGTTGGACGAACGCCCAGAGCGCGAGGACGACGAGTCCGATCAGCACGCCGCGCACCCACCACTGGGTGAGCCGCTGCCGCTCGTGGAAGCGGGGCGTCGTCACTTCCCCTCGCCGAGCCGCACGACCTCGTCGATCGTCGCGCTCGGGCCGCCCTCGCCGACCGTCAGCGGAGCCTCCGCCTGGATCGTGCGGGTCTTCACGTACCCGAGCGCGCGCGGCGCGTCGAGCCACGGGGACGACACGACGGTCGTCAGCGTCCCGACCGGCTTCCCGTCCGCGAACAGCGCGGCGCCCGGCTCCGCCTCGCCGCCGAGGGCGAGGGTCACGAGGCGGCGTTGGATCTTGTCGTAGTTCCGAAGGCGCGCGAGCACCTCCTGGCCGACGTAGCACCCCTTGTCGAACGAGACCCCGTCCCACAACCCCGCCTCGAGCGGGTGGTGATCCTCGGTGACGTCGACGCCGACGCGCGGGAGCCCGACCGTCACCCGTACCGCGTCCCACGCCTCGGCGGAGAGCGGCGTGGCGCCGGCGTCGGCGGCGACCCCGCGGACGGCGTCGACGTCGACCGCGGGGACGACGAGGAGGACGCCGGGGTCGGTCAGGTTCCCCTCGGTCCGGAGGACGGTCACCGCGTCGCCGGCCGCCGTCGCGTCCGCGAAGCCGCCGGCCGGCAGCGACCGCGGGTCGACGTCGAGGAAGCGGCGCGCGATCTCGATCGCGCGCGGGCCGACGAGGTGGAGGAGCTGGAGGTCGCCGGAGACGTCCTCGACCGCGACGTCCTCGGTGATCGTGTACTGGTCGAGCCACGCCTCGATCGCCCCGCCGCGGCCGGCCGTGCCGAGCAACAGCAGGGAGTCGTCCGAGGCGAGGATCCGGACCCGGTCGACCAGGCGGCCCTTGGCGGTGGTGAGGCAGTTCCAGTGCCACGCGCCCGGCGCGAGCGCCTTCACGTCGTTCGCCGAGATGCGTTGCAGGAGGTCGACGCGATCCGCTCCGGTCAGGAGCAGGAGATCGGCGCCCGGCTCCAGGACGGCGCACCGCTCGAGCGCGGCGGCGACTTCGGCCGATGGTTCCAACATGTCCCTCGAACCTCCGACTTGCGGGACGGCTTGCTAGGCTTCCCCATATGATGAGCAAGGAGTCGCGGCTCCGACAACTGCAGACCCGGGTGAAGAACTTCCTCGGGCGGGACGTCTGGGACACCGAGCTGGTCGGTCTCCCGACGTTCCGTGCGATCGGCGTCCGTTCGGCCCGGATCGTCTATCTCGCCGTCCGCGGCCTGATGAAGAACGAGTGCCTGAATCAGGCCTCGGGGCTGACCTACATCACCGTCCTCTCGCTCGTCCCGACGATCGCGCTCGCCGCGTCGGTCGCCAAGGGGTTCGGGGCGTGGGACCACCTCCTCGACACGACGGTCGAACCGTTCCTCGAGTCGTTCGTCGGCGGGGACGTCGAGGTCCCGGGCGAAGGGGAGGCGCCGGCGGAGGAGGAGGGGGCGTCCGAGGGTGGGGCGGCGAGCGGCGCGGAGGAGCGGGGCGCGACGACCGGCGCCGAGTCCGGCGAGGCCCCCGTCGAGCTCGACGACTCCGTCCCGCCGGAGAAGAAGCTCGAGCTCCGGGTCGCCATCGAACAGATCCTCGACTTCGTCGAGGACACCGACTTCCGGAAGCTCGGGGCGTTCGGGCTCGCGTTCGTGCTGTTCACGGTGATCAAGCTCCTGACCAGCATCGAGAACGTCCTGAACCGGATCTGGGGGGTCGAGCAGGCGCGGTCGTTCGTGCGGAAGGTGACCGACTACGTGGCGCTCGTCGTCGTCACGCCGATCCTCCTCATCACGTCGACCGCGGCGACCGGCGCGCTGCAGAGCAACGCGTTCGTCGAGTACCTGGCGGACGACCTCCGGCTCGGTCCGGTCCTCACGCTCGGGTTCAAGGTGCTGCCGCTCCTGTCGCTCTGGCTCGGGTTCGGCTTCCTCTACATGGCCCTCCCGAACACGCGCGTGAAGATCCTCTCCGCGCTGATCGGCGGCATCCTCGGCGGGACGCTCTGGCAGTTGTTCCAGATCCTCCACGTCGAGTTCCAGGTCGGCGTCGCGCGGTACAACGAGATCTACGCCGGGTTCGCGGCGTTCCCGATCTTCCTGGTCTGGATCTACATGAGCTGGGTGATCGTCCTCCTCGGCGCCCAGCTCGCCTGGGCGCACCAGGCCGAGCCGGAGTACCGCGAGCTGATGCGGGACGTGCCGTCGACCGTCGCCGACCGCGAGCAGCTCGCCGTGCACGCCGTCGTCGCGATCGCGCGGGCGTTCCACCGCGGAGCCGGGGTCCTCTCCACGGCGTCGCTCGCCGCCCGCTTCTCCGTCCCGCCGCGCGCGATCGGCCAGGCCCTCTCTCCGCTGGTCGACCGCGGCGTGCTGGCGCTCGTCGACCAGGGGGACGGCTACGTCCCGGCGCGCGAGCTCGAGAAGATCCGCCTGCAGGACGTGCTCGACGCCGTGCGCGGTCTCGGCCCCGACCGGCCGCGCCTGGACGACGACCCCGCGGTCGACAAGGCCCTGACCGCGCTCCGCGCCGACGTCACCGGCTCGGACCACAACGTCCCGCTGAGCGTGCTCGCCGAGACGAAGGGCGCCGAGGGTGGAGGAACGCGTTCGGAGTAGGTCTCCGTGCTGGACATACCGTGCCTCGCTCCACCCCCGGCGCCGGCGCGTCCCGCTCCGCGCCAGCGCCCTCTCCCCTGCTCTCCCTTGCTCTCGTTGCTCCCCCCTCACGCTCCGTACTTCTTGATCGCCTTGTCGAGCTTCGGCAGCAGCAGGTAGATGAACAGCGCCACCACGCCGACGCCGGCCGCGATCACCAGGAAGAAAGACGTCGGCGTCATCTTCCCCTGGATGCCGCCGAGGAAGCCGGAGAACTTGTTGCCGACGGCGGTGGCGAAGAACCAGCCGCCCATCGTCAGGCCGACGAAGCGCTTCGGCGACAGCTTCGTGACGAGCGACAACGCCATCGGGGAGAGGCAGAGCTCGCCGAGCGTGACGATCGCGTAGAAGCCGAACAACCACATCCACGAGACCTTCTGGGCGCCGTCGTCCGACACGACGCCGGCGAGCGCCATGAACAGGACGGCGAGCCCGGTCAGGACCATGCCGGTGAAGATCTTCCGGGCGGTGCTGAAGTCGACGCCGCGGCGGGTGAGGCCGGCGAAGAAGGCGACGAGGAACGGCGTGAACAGGACGACGAAGAACGCGTTCAGCGACTGGTACAGCTCGGCGTTCGCCGTCCGGAGGTACTTCCCGGCCGGGAGCTCCGGCGGGTCGCTCGCGTAGAGCGAGTCGAACTTCTCGGGGGTGACGAGGTACGTCGCGTGACGTCCTTCGGGGGCCGTGCGGACGAACGCGACCGTCTTCAGCTTCTCCGCGTCGTCGGCGACGTTGACCGTGATCTCCTTCTTGCCGTGCGAGTCGACGATCTCCTTCACCTCGACGTCCTTGAAGACGTCGACGGCGTAGCGGGACCACGTCGACTGCTCCTCGCTCCGGTCCTCCTTGTTCGCCGGGATCTCCTCGACGGTCACGCCGGCCGGGAGCCGCGCGGCGAGGGCGGCGAGGGTCTCGTCGTCCATCCGCTTCTGGCCGAACATGTTCGCGGTCTCGGTCGTGGCGAGCGGGAGGAGCGTCGCCTTGTTCGGTCGCGGGTCGTTCGGGTCGGCGTTCTTGTAGTACCCGGGGTACGCCTCGCCGGCGAAGAGCGGGAGGTTCTCCGCCACCCACTCGGCGCGCCGGTCGGTGTTCTCGTTCGCCCAGGTCGTCATGGCGGATCCGTTCAGGTGGAGCACCATGAAGAACGTGCCGCCGGCGACGTAGATCGGGAGCAGCGCCAGGAGCCCCGGCTTCTCCTCCTCCTCCGCCTTCTTCGAGAGGTTGACGAAGAAGAGGATGATCGGGATCGCGCCGACCAGGAAGCCGATGTCGGACGGCCGGACGAGGTCCGTCACCGCGCTCGGGAGCTGCTTGGCGATGAAGTAGCCGGCGACGCCGAGCAGGACCGCGGGGCCGAGGATCTTCCCCATGATCTCGCGGAACGGCGTGTCCTCCGGCTTCGTCTCCGGGACGCGGTCGGCCTTCTCGAGGACCTTCCAGCTCGCCAGCAGGATCGTGATGCCGATCAGCATCCCGAAGCCGGCGGCGACGAAGATCGCCTCCCAGTTGAACTTGTTCCGCATCACCGCCGCCAGGAAGTTGGCGATGAACGCGCCGATGTTGATCCCCATGTAGAAGATGTTGAACCCGGCGTCGCGCTTCGGGTCGCCCGGCTCGTAGAGGTTCCCGACCATCGCCGAGATGTTCGGCTTGAAGAACCCGTTGCCGAGGCAGAGGCAGACCAGCCCGGTCACGAACGACCAGCGGAGCCCCATGCTCATCAGGAAGAAGCCGGTCGCGAACAGCACCCCGCCGATCAGGACCGATCGTCGATAGCCGAGGAACCGGTCCGCCAGGATCCCGCCGAGGTACGGCGTGAAGTAGACGAACGCGAGATAGAGGCCGTAGATCTCGTTGCCGACCACCTTGGGGTAGCCGAGGCCGCCCGACTCCCGGTCGATGGTGTACAGGAGCAGGATCCCGACCATCGTGTAGAAGGCGAGGCGCTCCCACATCTCGATGAAGAAGAGGCGGAAGAGCCCCTTGGGGTGTCCGGTCAGCAAGGTCGTTCCTCCATCGGCACGCGGATCGGGGCGGGCGGGCATCGTACGGACTTCCCCGCGCGATGGGCGCTGCCACCGGCCGGGCGAATCTGGAAGAATGTAGGCATCGATGAGCGGAGGACGGACATGGCACTCCAGTGGATTCGAGAGGACCCGCCGTGCTGGGACGACGCGAAGGCGCGGCTGATCGGCGACGCCCCGGCCGGCGTCTTCGACCGCCGCTACGGCGCCTGCGAGGCGGGAGAGCGGCTGCCGGGCGAGTGGTGGCGGGTCGAGAAGGACGGGAAGACGGTCGGCTTCGGCTGGCTCGACATCGTGTGGGGGGACGCGGAGATCCTCCTCGTCTCCGACCCGGCGGCGCGCGGCGAGGGGGTCGGGACGTTCATCCTCGAGCACCTCGAGGACGAGGCGCGATCCCGCGGCGTGAACTACGTCTACAACGCCGTCCGGCCGACCCACCCCGAGCGGCAGAAGGTCACCGGGTGGCTGCGCGAGCGTGGGTTCGGGGGGGCGGACGACGGCAGCCTGCTCCGCGCGGTGGCGAGGAAGCGCGAGCGGACGTGAGGGACGAGCCGGAGCTCCGCGCTCCGGTCACGCTTTCCAAGGCGGGGTCCGCCCGGTAGAACCGGGCGCCTCGATCCGTATTGCACCGCCTCCGGAGAACTCCATGAGCGACGCGACGCCGCCCGCCGGCTCGGCCCCGTCCAACGGCGAGGAGTGGTTCGGCCATCCTCGAGGGCTCTTCTATCTCTTCTTCGCGGAGATGTGGGAGCGCTTCTGCTTCTACGGGATGAGGAACATCCTCGTCCTGTACATGGTCGACTACTTCCTGTTCGACAAGGCCGAGGCATCGAAGGGGCCGTACGCCGCGTACACCGCGCTCATCTACTGCGTGGCGCTCCCGGGCGGGTACATCGCCGACAAGTTCCTCGGCTATCGGAAGTCGATCATGTTCGGCGGCATCGTCATGGCCATCGGCATGATCCTGATGCTGCTGAACGACGAGGTCCTCGGGTACATCGGGTTGTCGATCGGACAGGACCTCGAACTGCTCGCGTTCTACCTCGGGCTCGCGACCATCATCATGGGGAACGGCTACTTCAAGCCGAACATCTCCACGATCGTCGGCAAGCTGTACGGGCCGGACGATCCTCGTCGGGACGGTGGATTCACGATCTTCTACATGGGGATCAACGTCGGCGCGTTCGTCGGCGGACTGGCGTGCGGTTGGATCGGCGAGAAGTACAGCTGGCCGCTCGGGTTCGGACTCGCCGCGCTCGGGATGCTGCTCGGCGTCGCCGTGTTCGGCTCGAAGGCGTGCGGCAAGCACCTGCACGGCCACGGCGACCCGGCCGATCCGGAGCTGGCGAAGCGCTCGTTCCCGAAGATCCTGCTCGGTTCCGTCGCGCTCATCCCGGTCTTCTACCTCTTCATGCGGAACTCGGAGATCGTCGGATTCATCCTCGGGGCCACCGGAGTCGTGATGCTCGTGAGCCTGCTGGGGCTGGCGTTCAAGAACGACAAGATCCAGCGGGAGAAGATCTTCGCGCTCCTGGTGCTCCTGGTGTTCAACGTCTTGTTCTGGGCGTTCTTCGAACAGGCGGGGAGTTCGCTGACGTTGTTCGCGAAGGAGAACCTGAACCGGGAGTTCTTCGGGTGGGTCATGCCGGCGTCGTGGGCGCAGAACCTGAACCCGCTGTTCATCGTGACCCTCGCGCCGCTCATCGCCGGGATGTGGGTGAAGCTGGCCGTCGCCAAGCGCAACCCTTCCATCCCGATGAAGTTTGCGCTCGGTCTCCTGCAGCTCGGGCTCGGCTTCGGCGCGCTCGCGCTCGGTTGCAAGTTCTTCTCGACCGACGGGATCACGCCGTTCGTGTTCATCGTCATCCTCTACCTCCTCAACACGACCGGCGAGTTGTTCCTGTCTCCGGTCGGACTGTCGATGGTGACGAAGCTGGCTCCCGCGAAGGCGACGGGCATGGTCATGGGAGCTTGGTTCCTCTCGATCTCCGCCGCGAACTTCGTCGCCGGGCAGATCGCGGCGCTCACCGGGGAGGTCGAGGAACGCGCGGCCGATGCGCCTCCGCTGCATCCGACGGAGACCTTGCCGCTGTACCAGGACGTCTACCTGAACTCGGCCTACGTCATCCTCGCGGCGACGGCGTTGCTCATTCTCCTCGTTCCGCTCCTCAAGAAGTGGATGCACGGCGTCAAGTAGCGGGCGCGCTCGCGCTGGCCCTCGCCGCGTGCGCGCCCCTGTCGGCCGAGGTCGACTGGGGCGCGTTCGTCGACGGGGAGGACCTGCTGGCGCTGGCGCCGGTCGAGGGGCTCGGCGACGCCGCTGCGGCGGCGCCGGCGCGCGCGC